>DASPVU010000027.1:0-6420 GCA_035622215.1 Myxococcota bacterium
ATATCAAGACTGCTGCGAATAGTAATAGTTTCCTCATAGCTCTCGCCTTACAAACAAAACCACCCTAGGCGAAACCAGTATTGTGATGAAATTATTCCGAAATTTTAAAGATGGATGAGGTCAAGGTCATTACGAATTCTCTCGGCGATTTCCCAGTCCTTGAGATTCTGCGTCAGAAGATCTTTGGCTAGTTCATGGGCCACGGTTTTCAGCACATTCGGGGACAAGGCTCCTCTAAGCTCGCCAAGCATTTCGCGGGAAGAGACGATGATAAGACTCGCGAACTGGTCGTCTTCGAGTGCTTCCGCGAGATAGTCGCCGAGCTCCACGGCAAATTGGTGACGTTCGTGATCCTTCGGGTCTTCAGAAGGATCGATTGCATGGCGTAGGCGAGTAGTGCGGCTGAAACTGCGACCTGGTCTATCAGAATGGATGTCCACATCTTTTTTGGTGGTGTTGGGATGGCTGAAGCCCTGTTTTAACAATACCTTATGGCCATGTTCCTCTACCTCGAATAGCTTTGCCACGCTGCCATTAGCCACTAATATCCAGGTTTTTGCCATTTACAACTCCCTTATAGTGCACTCAATTTAACCTAACATTTAGGCCCTCGCCCTGCATTAAACATTGTTTATAAGAATATGGATATTATAAGGTATTTATCATTATAATCTGCAGCGAGGAGGGCGGGCCATGAAGGAATTTCGTGCGAAGGCGATTATTAATGCACCGGCAGCAGTAGTGTTTCAGACGCTCACTAATTTAGATATTTATCCGGACTTCGATCCTAATTGCATAAAAATTGAAGGCAGAGTGCTGGTAAACAGCTGCATAAAAATACGATCTAAGCTCAGTCCTGACCGGTTGTTCAAAGTAACCATCACTGAGCTCAAACCAAATGAAAAAATGGTCTGGGAAGCCGGGCTGCCGTTCAATCTCTTTAAAGGCGTGCGCACCTTTACCGTCATAGCCAAAGATGACCAAACCACGGAATTCGAGATGGTGGAGGTCATAAGCGGGCTGCTTCCTCATGTAAAGATGCTTCCAGATATGAGCGCGGCCTTCTCCGACTTCGCCAAAGGCCTAAAGCGTTTTATCGAAGCGCGCAAATAATTCACCAAGGTTCTTCGTCATGGCGATGACCTGTTGTTTTACGACAGTGCCAGGAAGAAGGCTGACGCGTTGCCTAGAAAAAATATCGCTACTCTAATTAAAGCCTGCCACGGCCTAAAATCGAGATCTAGGCCTTTGATTTCATTATTTCTCTTGCCGAACATGACCAAGGAATAAAAGCGTATCAGTGCTAGGCCGCACACGATAAAGATGAACTGAAAAATTATCAGGTAATGTACACCCAGGCCGATGGTTAAATTGAGTAGAATATCTTCGCCGTAAAAGGTGCTGGCGAAGGGAAACGATACCACTCCGAGAACGCCAAGCAATAAGACCGTGCCGGCCAAGGGAAATTGCTGATAGAGCCCGTGGTGATTTTTAAGATCGGGGATGGTTCGGCGTTTACGGATGAACTGCAACGCTTCTATTGCCACAAATGCCGACGTGATGAGGCCGATCAAATATAGCAGCCCAGGCTTGCTATTGGTGATGCTCAACAGCGCGAATAGATTGCCAAACGTCGCAAGCTTTAAGCCCCGTAACGCGTTTTCCTTTTCCCCCAACGCGGCGAGGGAAAGCATGAAGGCGATGCCTAGGGAAAAAAGCCTTACCACTTCGCTTTGACGAAGCAGCAGATCTAGAAGCACGCCAAACGACAGCACGATCGCAAGCGGCGACAAGGAAAAAAACACGAAGCTAGGCCGTGGTGCCTCTACTAGCCGGTGAATAACCGGACTGCGCCGAATTTTTACGTTGACAATGGCGTTAAAGATATCGGCCAAAAACAACACGGGCCGTACAAAAAGTGTTTTTAAGATGGCCTCGAAAAAGCCTTCGTTGATGGCAAAGACAAATAAACTTGGCCAAAGCCTCTTGGGAACCATCTCGGGCAGGGAAAATTTTTTAAGTCGCTGCCAGGTCTTGATGACGTTTTGCATATGAAGATGGGTGGTAAGAATCGATGATGACACCAAGAGCTGAAAGCAGCGCAAGAAGGCGTTTCCGATCATGTGGATGAAGGCGATGGTCGACCAGCCCAAAGACAATTCGAAAAGCATCAGCCCAACTTGAGCGATGGACGCATAACCGATTTGCCCCTTGATATTAGATTGCACCAAAGCGAAAATCGACGCCGATACCGCCGTAGTGATACCGATGAAGGCCAGCAAATAATCAAAGCCCGGGGTGTTGTGCCAAATGGGCATGGTGCGAATCAAAAGAAAAACCCCTGCGTGTATCGACAGGGAGCCGTAAAAAATGGCGCTTGAATGAGTTGGCCCTTCCATTGCTTTAGGCAGCCAAAAACACAAGGGAAATTGCGCGGATTTTCCCAAGACTGGCAACAATATGCACACGCTTAGAAGCCATTTCCATGACGACGATACTTCGCTTAATACCGTGTGATGGTTTAAATTCACGAGGTCACTGAAAATGCTGATGTCGTGCCAAAAAAAGTGCGTGATCAAGAGGCTGGCCAATAGGCCAAGATCGCAGACACGATAGACATAGTAGGCGCGACATGCGGCAGCGATGGCTTTGGGCCGGTGCCAAAAATAGCCAATTAAAAGGTAAGAGGAGAGTCCCACAATTTCCCACCCGGCAAAAATCAAATCAAAGCTGCCGGCGAGAATGATGAGGTTGATGCCAAAAGTGAAGAGAGAAATTACGATAAAAAATCGGCGATAGCCCGGATCGCGATGTAAGTAGCGATGGGAAAAGAAGATGACCATGGCGGTTATGAGCGAGCTGGTCAAGAGAAAAATTAGGCTCAAGCCATCAAAGAAAATGCGAAAGGTTACAGAAAAGTCAGGGCCGATGGTAAAATGCGCCAGACTAAACGATCCATAAGCAAGATGAAGTCCATACCATAGGAAAAAAGCCACGATGGCGGAGCTAAGAATCAACAGACCAAAAAAACGCAGGAGACGATAGGTGACTTTTTCCAACTGCTTCGGTGAGCTGGTTTTGAAATAAGTTAGGGAGAGCAATATGGCGGAAAAGAGCGGAGACAAAAGGGCTATCATTACGCTTGCACGCAAAATGCCGACCGCTATCATTATCTGCCTCCTGGCGAGCGCTGTAGCATGCGCACCTGGCGATCCTGGTCGCTAATGCTTGCAATTTTTACCCACGCGTTTTTCACCCAGGGTGTGAGATCTGGCTGAGCGGCAATCGCAGCAAGTATCACGTCCTGATCTTGCTCTATGACAATGAGCAGCCGAATAGGGTCGTGAAGCTCGGTCATCTGAATGGGCAGGCCGGTTCTAAGGTCGTCATCCAAGCCATTGCCCACGCCCACCAAACTACAAACGTTGTGAGATAATTTGGTGCCGCAGCCATATATTGCCGGGTCAAGCCGCGAAAAATAATAGTCAAGATTAATGCCGCCGCAAACAGGAATTGCCGCGTTCAATATGGAAGAAAGCGTGCGACCGTCGCGATCAAGGGTGGAATCGTAGCTCTGATAAAAAGCTCGGCGCTGAAAATCCTTTTGGTAGATTAGCGATTTCCTCCCGATGAAACATAAGGACGCATTGGTGTGCCCCAGTTCGGGCCGCGGCTCAAACAAGGCTCGGGCGCGATGTTGTGCTTCTAACAGCGCAGTCTTAGGCGACGTGCTTGGCGCGACAATGGCAAAGGCTCGGCATCGCTCAACGGCATTGGTCCCGCTCGCCCTAGAGATGTGATCGGAAAATTCCAAGACCTGCGGTAGAATTTCTTCGGGCAGTTGAGCAAGGTCGAAGAACTCCACGTGATCGGTAGTGGTGTCGTGACAGCCGCCGACAAAAACCGTGTTATGGGGTATGACAATTCCCATCTCCTGCACGCGCGCGCGCACCTCTTGGCTATTGGCCATGGCGGCGAAGACGCGAGCGTTAATTGCACCCGGCTTTCCTGCGCAGGCTCCACAATCGTAGGCCGCAAAATGTGGATTATTGACGCTGGAAGAACCATGGCCAAAGACAAATACCAACCGCGCAAAATCCTTGGTCAGGCCCATGCTTCTAAGTGCGGTAAAGAGCCGTTCTGCTAGTTCATCGGCGGTATATCCTACAATGAGATCATCGAAACGGCTGCTCGCATCGCTGTGCTGAAATACCAATGATGTGGTTTCCTCCTTTGCCATCAACTGTTTGGCCTGCATAATTTTTAGCGGATGAAAAAAGCTAAGGAGCAAACGAAACAGCGACAAATGGCCTAGCGTGTAGGCAGAAACGAAGCCCAAGACGATGGAGTTCGCACCGTGCCGCGCAATAAACGATGCAAGCTCAAGCACTGGACGTTGTTCGCGGCGCTTTTTCTTGCCCTTAATTTCTTCCATCACCACGTGTTTGGGCTCGAGATGCACCGGGCATAGTTTTAACAGGGCCTGGTTGTTGTAGGGGCGAAAGAAGCAGTCGATATTAAAGAACCCGGGAAAGCCGAAGGTTTCCGTTTCGGGGCTCTCCTTCTCCAAATGAGTTGCGAAAGAAAACTCACGATCATCAAGGCAAAAAATCGCTTGAAACTTTGGCGGGCGATGGTCGGCTAGGCCTTCTTTTCGCGCGGAAAATGTCTCTGCCACTGACCCGTAATAGCTGTTTTCTAGTGCCTCGGCCCAAGTCTTTTGTAAGGAAACCAGGCTTATCGATTTGAGCAACGCTGTGCGTGGAGTGAATAAATGGCGAGGCAGGGTGGCCAAAAAATAGATGAGTGAAAAGCGTGACGGATCGGATTCCCTCTGGCTTGTAGCGTGCGCGACGTCGTCAAGAGAGATGGGCTTCCAGGTGGAAACTCTATGCTTGATCAATTGCCATTCTAGAGCGGTTTTGACGATAAACATGCTCTCAAGATCGATACGTTGTTTCTTGGGCAAGACTTTGGCGTCGCGCGAAATAACATTGACCATGCCCGACCAGCCAGGATGGTGCAGGAGTGATTCGCGGATGTAGTCTTGGTAAAGAGCTGGATCGGCGAAAAGCCGCTTGAGCAAATTGACGGCGCACGCAGTGTAGGGTCCCGATATGTCGTCGAGAAAATCAGCGTTTCTCACGAAATAGGCCAGGCGAACATGGCTGTGCGCGGCCAAATGGCGCACGGCCGATAAGAAACTATCAAAGCGATCGAGGTAGGGCCAAAGGCTCACCCCTTGGTCGATATATGATCCGATCAACCTAAAGAGCAGGGCGTTCACCACATGATCGATCTTAGTATTTAGTTGCAGAGATATAAGATGCCGTAGCGTAGGGGCTTCTTTGGTGCTCGAATCTGGCAACTCGTTTGCTGCGGCGATGGCAAGGGCAAAACGGTCGCGATTAGAGCTCTTTTGCTTGGCTAAAAACTGCAAAGTCGTTTCATCGAAGATGGCAAGATAATGAAACAGTGCATGATTCAGAACGCGAAGATCGTCGTCATCCTCGACGGCAAAATTGCTTTTGACGGCGAGCGCGAGGGCCTGCTCAGTGATGGCTCCGTCGGCAAATCTGTCTCGATAGTAAGTTAGATCCATGTAAGGGCGGGCTTTAAAGGTCTTGGCGGCATGTAATAAGGCGTTGTCAAAGGGCTGATCGATAAACACCTGCAAAATATTTTGGTGGATGAAATCCTTTATGGGAGGTTGTCGAGGGAGGAGAGGGGCAATGCGAGCCATCTCGCAAGTGAGGCAAAATGGCTCATCGTGGGCATGGGCTGTCATGCGAGCCTGTGGGTAGAAAGTTCGTGTGCAGCGATACGATTTAGCGAAGCGAGGCCGGTGACAGTGAGCCGATCATTTCCGAGATCAGCCTCGAGACCTTCTAAGCAGCAAAGGGTTGTATGGTCGACCAAGGTGGCCTTGGAGAAATCTATGACTACGCTTGATGTGGCTTTTGAGGCATCAAGCACTTGCCGTTCTAACGACATGAAGTTGGTGAAAATGGCCGGGCCGATTACGGACAAGCTGGCAACGCTATCGGTTTTTTGCATGGTGACATTGACGCGGAAGAAATTAGACAGTTTTGCGCCGCGGATGAGATGGATAGCGAGCTTTAAAGCGCAGCCTGCAAGTATGCCCAACAAAAGATCTTGAACCACGGTCACGACGAGCGTGATGGTAAAGAGCGCCAATTGATCAGGCCCTGTGGCGAGAGCGTGCTTAAATTGCTTAGGAGAAGCTAGGCGAAAACCCACCACCATCAGCATGGCCGCAAGCGCGGCCAGAGGGATTTCTTGGATGAGAGGCGCAAGGGCAGAAACAAATAGCAGCAAAAACGCGCCGTGGAAGAAATTGGATAAGCGGTTGGTGGCGCCGCCGTCGATATTCGCTTTGCTTCTTACCACTTCGGAAAT
>DASPVU010000028.1:0-6232 GCA_035622215.1 Myxococcota bacterium
GACTTCGCCCGCTTTAACCATGCGCAAATTCGACAGGCGGGCACAATAGACCAGCAGTATATCGACCTTGATCTGATATCGGGACAGAAGCATGCGAACGCTACTATTGGCCTGGCACGAGATCGAGACACAGATCGACAGACCATTGCCCACTACGTCAAAAAGCTTCGGGAACAACTAAAGCAAAGCCAAAAGGATCCCTTCTTGATGCTTAATGAGGCAGTTCATAACACCGAAAGCGTGAGCAGCCACAGCAATCTGGATGCCGCGGCCATTACCCATGAGATATTAGATCTCAGTGCGGGGTTTGACCTGGTGGGGTGCTATTTTGGCGGTCCGATCTATAGAGGCTTTGCCAACTCCTTTGGTCAAATCAATTGGTTCGAAAAGTCGAGCTTTGTGGTGGACACGAGTATTTACTATTCAGGCGACCAGGCCATCAAACAAAATTATGCAGATATTAGTTTCAACAAAGAAAGCCTCGAAGAAAAAATCGAGTCAGCGAAATCTGGCCTCAGCCTTTTTCAGCAGGGCTGCCAAAAGATCCCCAAAGGCCAATACCGCGTATATTTTTCCCCGACCGCAGTGTACGAAATTTTAAGCCTCATCAACTGGGGTGGATTTTCTAAAAAAGCCCTCGAGGTAAAAAATTCGCCTTTGATGCCATTGCGAACAGGCCAGAAAGAGCTTTCCTCTGCTTTCTCATTATCGGAAAACATCAAAGATGGCCTTGGGCCCAATTTTCAATCGCAAGGCTTCATGAAGCAAGCATCGCTTCCCATTATCGAAGATGGGCGGCTCATGAACACCTTGATTTCACCCAAAACCGCCAAGGAATACGGGCTAGATCATAACGGCGCGGACGTTGATGAAACCATGTGTTCAATGGATATGCGGCCGGGCGATTTATCAGAGCGCGACGTTTTAAAAACGCTTGGTGACGGACTTTATATTAACAACCTTTGGTACCTCAATTTTTCTGACCGGCAAAATGGTTGTTTAACCGGTATGACCCGGTTTCTTTGCGTTGTGGTCAAGAATGGCAAACCGCTCGCGCCATTTTCGGTTATGCGTTTTGACGACTCCATTTATCGCCTGTTTGGCGAAAACCTGCTTCATATCACCTCGGATCGGCAAATGATCATCGATACGAATACCTACGACGAGAGAGCAACTTCCTGCGCCATATTGCCAGGGTTTATCGCTGAAAACGTGAGATTCACCCTCTAGGTCTGCTAAAATTCCCCATGTCTATACTTTTTTCTAATCGAGGTGGGGAATGCAAAGCTCACTTTCGGGACTGGCCCTATTGTTATCTGCCCTCCTAACAAGCTGCTCCGTCGGTAATCGGGGCAGGAGCGAGTGTGCCACCCCCCTAACCTATGTCACCAACAAGCACACATCAGGAGAACAGGCCTTAAAAGGAGCCGCTCTCTACGTGGGCGAATTACCCGTGGGATCTTCGGATACGGCGATCTTGGCCATAATTGACACTGCGTCCGCCAATTTGGTGGTAAATGAGAAGAGCTTTGATTTTGGCGATGATACCGTCACTGGACGACGGGATTTCATTTTTGACAACGGTCATGCCCAGTCGGTGACCAAGAACGCAAAAGATGACTTGGATATCGCCTGCGTTGCTGACTTTCCTGTCCGATTCTCACTAACCGCCAAGGAGCGGCCTACTCCCAACTATCTGGGCCTAGCGTTCAAGGATAGCAAAAGGCATCCTCATGAAGCCAAAAGTGTCTCCTTTTTTGATCAATTGGTGAGGCGCGAAGACTTCGATAATGTATTTTCTCTCGCCTTATGCGGTGTACGTGGCAATAGCCGTGTTGTTCTCGGCGGCATTGATGACAGAATGATTAGCTTGGTGGGCCACTTCATTCCAATGATGGAAAAAACCGCCTATGTGGTGCCGGCGGTAAGCCTTAGGCGTGGCGATACCAAAAAAGTCCTCGGAGAGTTTCCGCTCTATGATACGCGCAACCAATCCGGCACGAGAACCATCATCGATAGCACTTCGGCGTTTCTCATGTTACCTAGTGCAATGGCGACGGCATTAGCCAGCGAAATTGAGAGCGTGGCAAACGGCATTGGTCTTCTGCCCTTGCTGCCACCGGGATTTTTCCGTACCGAACGGTTCAATGCCGTACGCGTAGCACAATTTCACAACTTGGCGCAGCTCAGGCAATTTCCGCCGATTGAAATCACGTTTATTGGCGCCGATGGCAAAATCAAAGCACTGGAAATTTCACCACTGCGTTACCTAAAAGAGATGGACAACACCGACCCCATGCAACGCACCTTTGCCGTGCGCGAGGCAACTGAAGACATCATCTTGGGCCAGCCATTTTTAGAAAGCCACTACATGTTCTTCGATCGCAAAAACGGCCGCATCGGCTTCGCCAACATCGACATCGCTTGCGCTGACTGAACCTAATCGATGGTTGCGGTGCACTTGTCGCCTTTGGCAATGGCTAATTCTGGGATTTGCGGGAAATAAAGCGTGTATAAATTGACCTTATCTCCGAGATAATCTTGGGCTTCATTGATGTGTGACTTATTGTTATCAACAAAAACCAGATAATCATTTTGCGGATCAAAGTCGATAACCTTATTATTAATTATACCCCTTAATGCTCTTCCTTTATTGTGGATTTTCTGATCGCCCAAGCCGGGTACGGATATTATTCCGCCTTCGTAATAAGTGAATGTGTTATCTATGGTATAATTCTGCGAAGAAATTGATTTTGTATCTGCATCAGCAAGCTTCTCGCCGATTAATGAATCGCCAAAGATATTAGAACCGAATACGTTTGTGATATAGGCTATAAGATTGGCGAATAAACTTGTATGAAGATTTTGTCTAAAGGCCTTCAGATCTTGCCCAGCTTGGGGGTTTGGTGATCGTGAAGTTATAATAAAAATACGAACATTCTTGTTGTTTACTAGACCCTTAAGAACAGCCAGCGTAGTTTGCCCTTCTCTAAGAGGTAAGTTACAACCGTTGATTTTTGTGATTGTATTATCCAAATCAAAGCCAATATATATTTTACCGTTAGTTCCCTTAATCTTGGCATTAATCTCATTGACAATACCAGGCAACTGCTGAAGACTTTGAATCTCCCGATAAACCTTTTCCTGGGCTTGAGCGGTGATGGTTATTTGGGTTAGAGAAACAACAAAATAAGACAGCAGAACCAAATATCTTTTCATACCAACCTCAACAAAATAGACAACGATAACGACGAAATATTGTTTATATTGCAATTACCCACTTACAAGGCAATATAATTTATAGTGTTACCGATTGTATTGCGAGTGCCATAAATTTCGATGAGTTAGTTGGTATGATGCATGGCCCTATTCAATAAAGTTTCAATATCATCGAATTGTCGCATTATCGCATGATTAATGGCGAGAAACCCGTCGGCATTTTCTAGCCAGGGATTTGCTCCCAGTTCAAGCAAAACCCGAACAATTTCAATGCGACCGTTCAAAACGGCCATGTGCAATAACTTATCGTATGTACCTATCCAAGTAAGCCGGTTAATTAAATCATATTCTCTATATTGAGATAGATAGCCCCTGATAATTTCTACATCTTGCGCTGTATGTCCATGATGGCCCTCTTCCCATGGGTAACTTTGTCGAAGAAGGGCCCGCTTAACTTCGGGGAAACCTTCGATGATCGAAGGCCTAACCGCAAAGGGAATATAGGTGGGCGAGACCTCAATTGGCGTCTGGGTTGGTGCGATTTCCATGTCCGAAGACTCGGTCACCATAGCCCAGGCCTGCTCTATCACCGGCACCAGTGCCAAGACGGACACCGCAAATATGTGTTTCATAACTTCCTTAATAAATATCGTTGATGGGCTTGCTACCACGTCGCAGCAGGGACAGATACGA
This sequence comes from Myxococcota bacterium, assembly GCA_035622215.1. Taxonomy (GTDB): domain Bacteria; phylum Myxococcota; class UBA727; order UBA727; family JABDBI01. The sequence continues at coordinate 3,913 of DASPVU010000028.1, forward strand.
GCCCGCAGTCAAAACAAACAAAGGTGCGGCCAAAAGTGACGCGGACCCGTTAGTAAGATTTTTATTGCTTTATTAAAGATGCTTAGCTGTCAGAGTCTTTTTCTTGTATGGGAACATTCGAGCGTATAGCTGATTGCACTAAGACATTTTCACGTAACTGGTTGATTTCCATCTTCAATTTTTCTTTATCCACGTTTTCCCAGTGATCATTGCTTTCCAAAGCAGTGTCTAGCAGCGTGCTGCCAATCTTTTCTGCGGCTTGCCCTGCCGTAATCTTATCCTTATTGGGCTTAGTTAGGTCTGCGCCGTCATTAAGGCATTGCTGAATCTTGTCGACATTTCCCCTTTTTGCCACTCGCACTAACTTATCTTGTAGTTTCTGGCTTTTCCTTTCTTCCTTCCTTGCCTGCCTAGCTGCCTTCTTTTCGGAAAGATTGTTATGCTCATCTGCTGCCTGCAGCGGCGCAGCCAGAGCAAAAAGCAAAATCAAGGCAAATACCGAATAAAGCTTATTTTTAATCATAAATCCTCAAATAACGATGGAAAAAAGATTCAAAGCCCTCTAAGGGACGCCATTTACCCCCCATTGTCGATGAGCACAACTCCCTTGTGATCTCCCCATGGTCTTGTGTACATCAAATTTCGTTGACCGTTTCTATGTTATGGCAGCGGGCATTGACCTTCGGAATTGGCACTTTACTATAGATATTAAATTCGCTTACTGATAACGAAGGAACATTATGTTTTATAAATTCATATCTTGCATTTTTTTATCGATATTTATTTTCGCCATGGGATGCAGTGACGCACCTAACTTAGGCCAACAATCTTATATTGGCGCGGCAAGCATTGGCGATTTGGTAGCCCTAGAATTAAACGGTAATCGCTTTAAAATCAGCGGCTTAGTCGGCAAGCTGAAAAATACGGACAAGAGCGGTACGCTTGAGCCAAAAGCTGGCTTTCCCAAGCACGTTTTTACCAGCCCAGAGTATCCGGACTTTACCCTTGTCGTCACACCAGAAGCGATCGCTTATTACCTTAAAGAATTTGGCAAATTTGTAGTTGGGGTTCCGCGCAAATCGCAAAATTATGACACCTCAAAAATTTCCACCCTTTATAACTACGTGTCCCAGGACTACGAAAATGTTAACTACGGCACTTTCAGATTGGAAAAGAATAACCAGTGGTCCGTATGGAGAAAGCGAAACGGCCTGAATTTGGGCCATAATCAAGCGGATTTTTTTGGCACATGGAGCGACAGTGGGCAGGGTTATATTGTAGCGCTTGTCGAAGGATCCGACCCAAAATACGCAGGGCAGTTTACCAAGGGCGAGGTTTTTGCTCACTTAATGCTTAACACCAACGGTCTACTAGTTATCGATCTCGTGGCGCTCAATGGAATAGCGGTCGGCGCACCTCAGAAAGTTATCGATCCGCTAAAAGCCTATAAGACCTACGATGTTATGAGCCCGCTAGTAGATAAGCTTTATTCCGCAACAGTTGAAGGCAACACAATCACTGTTTTGGACAATACATTTGACATCCAATACAACCAACCGTGGGCAGGCTTCCTGACGGAAAGCGAAAATCGTCTTGGGCACGGCTTCAAGGGCATAGTCTCGCCTGATCAGCGCACCTTTTTTGGTATTGATCGCTTGGTTGATATCCTTGGCTACGCGCCAGGAGTTATTTTCGCAGCTATAGGACGAGAAGGCGAGCAGCCGTAAAGCGTAGACGGACTTCAAAGTTGAGACTGTTTCGGAAAGCGGTCTCAACTTTTTTGTTATTCTGCAACAAATTTCTTGCCACCATTAAACAGCATTAATAAGTACTCATAATTAAAGCGTATTATGCCTAGGTTAAATTATGAGACTTATCATTTTAACACTATTATTTGGTTTTCAATCTGCGTATGGTGCTCTGAGCGTGATATCGCCTGCCGGAGATACACAAGTCTCAGTCCAAGAGCCTAAAAAGCTTGAAGTAATTGAAGATGGAATATCGATTCAAGAGCCGGGGATTTTTACTGAAGGTTGTTATTACGGAAAGGCTGAATCATTATCCGATCACGCGCCAGTACTCTACGGAAATTTTGGCACTTGGAACACTGCCGGGCCAATTAGCCATTTTATGATCCAACCTGATCCCGAAAAACCAGCGGCGTATTTCTTCAATCACAAGTTTTTCACGGACAAAGAGGGGAATTTGATTAACCGAAGTGGTGGAAAAATCGGCTTTCTGGGTAGCTCGGAAGTGGCACTGTTTAAAAAAGGTGCGAACACGCCGGAATCAATAAGACAGTTTATCTACAAAGGTGAAG
>DASPVU010000029.1:0-4283 GCA_035622215.1 Myxococcota bacterium
TGGAAGCTCGAATTCTTAAGGATACCGACGACACCATCAAAGCGAATTTCGAGCGCAGCAAAAATCGCTTAGCGGAAGAAGCGGTAAACCTTGCGATGGATCTAGCTCTAAAAACCATAGAAAGCCAAAAACGAGAGCAAGTGGATGAGCTTTTGCAAAAGGCCTTTATCACAGATCTGAAGAGCCTGGCTTCGAGTAAAGAGACGATAAAATTTCGCGCGCGAGAAGGTGGCGATCCAGAAAGTAAAAAACCCTATATTAAAGGTTTGGCCGCAGCCGCTGAGGAAGTGCAGTGATGATGTACCAACAAGTGATCGCGAGACGCTATGCGCGCGGGCTCATGATGTCAGCCCGTGATAAAGATCTAGAAATGATCGAAGAGGAGCTAAAAGCTTTGGTGGATGTTACGGCCGCATGCCAGGATCTTTCGGTGCTTTTTACCGATCCAGCATTTTCGCCCTTGGAGCAGAAGGCGGTTATTAGGCGGATAAAAGATGTCTTCCACATGAGCGAGGATCTTTATCATTTTTTGCTTGTGCTCATCGACAAGGGTCGAATTATCCTTTTGCCGATCATCCATCAAGCGTTGGTGACCTTGCTTGATGAACGCCGAGGCCGCGTGAGAGCAAATATCAAGAGTGCGGGCCCCATGGACAAACAACTTGTCAAAGAGATTGAGGATGCGCTCACCCGTCTTTATCAGAAGGAAGTGGTGGTGAAGGAGAGCTCTCTACCAGAACTCATCGGTGGCGTGCGAGTCGAAGTTGGCGGTTTGATATATGACGGGACGGTAAAAGCAAAACTTTCCGCCCTAAGACAGAAACTGATTTATCAAGGTGCAGATCATTTGACGCAATTTTAGGTGAGAAATATGAGACTTAGGGCTGAAGAAATTTCCCAAATCATCAAAGACGAAATCAAGGATTTTGAGTCGAAGACGCGAGCGATTGAAACGGGCTCGGTGCTGACGGTGGGCGATGGCGTTGCGCGCGTCTATGGACTTGAGCAGGCGCAGGCTGGCGAGCTAGTCGAATTTCATAACGGGGTCAAGGGCCTGATCCTAAACCTCGAAGAGGACAATGTTGGTATTGCCGTCATGGGCTCGGACGTGGGCATTAAAGAAGGCGATCAAGTAAAGCGCACGGGCCGCATTGCCGACGTCGCGGTGGGCGATGGCATTTTGGGACGTGTGGTGAATGGCTTGGGCGAGCCTATTGACGAGCTTGGCCCGATTAAATCCACCGAAACCCGACGCATTGAAACCAAGGCTCCGGGCATTATTGCCCGGCAACCGGTTTCGGAGCCTATGCAAACCGGCATCAAGGCGATCGATGCCATGATCCCCATCGGCAGGGGCCAGCGGGAGTTGATTATTGGCGACCGCCAAACGGGAAAAACCGCAATCGCTCTAGATACCATTATCAATCAGCGGCACACCGGCATGAAATGCATCTACGTAGCGGTTGGGCAGAAGCAATCCACCGTGGCGCAGGTGGTAGAGCGTTTGCGCCGCTCCGATGCGCTCAGCTACACCGTGATTGTGGCGGCCACGGCATCTGATCCTGCAGCCTTGCAATTCTTGGCGCCCTACACGGGATGCGCGATTGCTGAATATTGGCGCGATAATGGTGAACACGCTCTCATCATCTACGACGATCTTTCCAAACAGGCGGTGGCTTATCGTCAGCTGTCCCTGCTTTTACGCAGGCCCCCGGGTAGGGAGGCTTTTCCCGGAGACGTATTTTATTTGCATTCTCGTTTGCTGGAACGCGCCGCCAAAATCACCAGCGACCAATCGGAGCTTAAGGCCTATCCCCATATTAAGAAGGGCGGAGGCAGTTTAACCGCCTTGCCCATTGTAGAGACGCAGGCGGGCGACGTATCGGCCTACATTCCCACCAATGTAATTTCCATTACCGACGGGCAGATCTTTTTGGAAACAGAGCTGTTTTACTCGGGCCAACGCCCTGCAGTAAACGTGGGTTTGTCGGTATCGCGGGTGGGTGGAGCCGCCCAGGTTGCCGGTATGAGGCAGCTTGCCGGAACTATGCGACTTGATCTTGCGCAATACCGAGCGTTGGCCGCCTTTGCCCAATTTGGCTCCGATCTCGATAAGGCCACTTTGGAGCAGCTTGCTCGCGGCAAGCGCCTGTTTGAGCTCCTAAAGCAAGCGCAATATGAGCCCATGCCGGTGGAAGAGCAGATCATCCAGATCTATGCCGCAACGCAGAGCAGAGAGGCTAGCAGTCGAGCCACCTGGGTCCGTAAATATCAGTCATCCGAAGTGGGTCGATATTCGGATGAGTTGATCATTTTTATGCGGAGCAGCCATGCCGATATTCTTAAGGATATTCGCGAGAACCCCAAGAAGAAGATCGATGATGCCATGCGAGCACGCATCGATAGAGCATTGACCGAATTTGATGCGACCTTTGAGGGCAAGCTCGGCAGTGCGGATGCTATCGCTTAAAAAGGCGGTCCAATGCGCCAAGGAGCAAAATCATGCCGTCCCTACGTGAAACGAAAAACCGCATCAAGACGGTTAAGAATACCGAGAAGATCACCAAGGCGATGAAAATGGTGGCAGCAAGCAAGCTTCGGCGTGCACAGGATGCGGTGACGAAGCCGCGGGGGTTTGCCGCTAAGCTGCAAGAGCTCATAAGCTCGCTCGCGTTATTGGCCGAAACCGCAAGTGTAGAAACTCATCCCTTGCTCATTGATCGGCCAGCGAAAAAAGCCGCCATGCTGATCGCGCTAACCTCTGATCGAGGTTTATGTGGCGCGCTCAACAGCTCCGTGGTGCGCATGGTCCAGCGTTTTGTCGTTGATCAGGAAGAAGTCTTCTCGCGCATTGATGTCTCCGCCATTGGCAAAAAAGGGTTTGAGGGCTTGTCGAGACTAGGATTTCCCATAGCCGAGCGTTATGAACCACCCGACAAAATCTACGATTTGGCTTTTGCCAAGACCATTGCCGAAGAAATGTGTGACAAATTTTTGGGCCACCAATATGACGCGGTTTTTCTGGTTTTTAACCACTTCAAATCGGCTATCACGCAGGAGGTTGTAGTGGAGCAACTTTTGCCAGTGATTAGAAAGCCGGTCGAAGAACAGCCGATTGATTTTATCTATGAGCCGGGCCAAATGGCTCTGCTCGATGCGTTGGTTCCTCGTCATTTTTCTACGCGTCTTTATCAAGCGTTCTTAGAGTCATTTGCCTCTGAACAAGGAGCGCGGATGACAGCTATGGATAATGCGACGAGAAATGCCAAAGAGATGAACGAAAAATTAACGCTTCAATATAACCGTGCACGCCAAGCTGCCATCACCAAGGAATTGATGGAGATCATTGGTGGCGCAGAGGCGCTGTGAGATTTTATGGCGTTTACTTACCCCTACACCATTAAGTTCGCTGACGTGGATGCCGCAGGCTTGGTCTATTACCCGCGCTATTTTAATATTTGTCATCTGGCGCTCGAAGCGCTTTTCGAGGAGAAAAGTCCTATCAAATTTTCCCACTTCATTTATCAGCGGCGGCTCGGTTTGCCCATTGTTAAGGTTGAGGCTGAATACAACAGCCCGCTGTGGTTTGAGGATAGACTGGACGTAGAGCTCGCCATCATGTCCATAGGAACCTCGTCGGTAAAGACGCGATATCGTTTTTTACATGGCGCATCCTTGAACGTTTGTTTTTTGGCAAGCGTCACAACGGTGTGCACGGACCTCGATAAAAAGCGCTCTATGCCCCTGCCACAGGACTTAAGGGATTTTTTGGCTTGCTTCATGGTCGAGAGCTAGCCATGGACGACGATGAACAAAAAAGGCGAGAGAAAACTGCTCAAAAGCTAAAAAGTTGGCAGGCAAGTCAGGCCAAGGCCTACCGAACTTACATCAAAACTAGCGCCGTGGGCTTGGAATTCGGCTTGGCCATCGCGGTAGGCGCATTATTGGGATATTTTGCTGACAAATATTTTTCATCATCGCCATATTGCTTGCTGGCAGGCGTAATGCTTGGCACTATCGCCGGCGTGAAGCGGCTATGGGTTTTTATGAAAAGCTATCTCGAAAAAAGCGGCCGCGATGATGATGAATAACTGCTTAGCCGCCTCCGTCCGTGTCGTAACGCGGCTTGACCGGCTTTGTTGCACAACTTGCTCTCCCCATCGTCATGGCGAGGAGCCATAGGCGACGCGGCCATCCAGTAATTAGCGTCTAGGCTTCTACTGGATGGCCACGCCCCTTCAGGGGGCTCGCCATGACGATGGGAGTGATTTATGCAACAAAGC
>DASPVU010000030.1:0-2513 GCA_035622215.1 Myxococcota bacterium
TGTCGGAGCAGCAACCGCCCCAAGTTCTTTGGCAAAAATGGTTTGGTAGCGTGAGTAATCGTCGGGCTCGGCACGCCTATTAAAATATGGTGGCAGGGGTAGCTCGCCGACATCTTCGGCGTAGCTTCCTAAATTATTGACGGAGGATATCTCATAGACATTGGCATCGGTGCTGGCTTTTCCCTCAATGACGATTTTGGCCATCTCGTCGCTTTGATCGAGGCTTAGTTCGGTTTTTGGCAAAAACGGCCCTTTGCCGACAATGAGCGCTTCCCAGTGGCCGTTGGGCAGCGGTTTTACCAAGAGAAGCTCTACGCGCCCTCCGGTCTTTTTAAAGGCGTAGATTCTGGCCCGCCTAACCTTGGTATTATTGACGACCAATACATCGCCGGATTTTAAATAGTGGCCAAGATTTTTAAAGTAATCGTGTTTAACCAAAGAAGCGCTGTTTTCGAGGACCATGAGCCTGGAAGCTGAACGATCTGGGCTCGGCTTGGTGGCAATCAGCTCTGGTGGAAGGGCGAAATCATATAAATTCAAAGTCTCCACTAATAAAGCCTCTTAATCTCGGTTCCTGGATAATAATGACGCAAAATTTCTTGAAAAGTTTTGTTGTCTTTGCCCATGCCGAGCGCGCCATATTGGCACATTCCCACGCCATGACCGAAGCCACCGCCATGAATTTTTACCTTGGTGCCATCGAGTTTAAGACTTTTGATCAGCGTGGATTTAACTTTCATGGCTCCAAGCGCCATGCGGAATTCGTGCCCGCTTACCTTTTGCTTTTTATCTTCTCCCACAAGCTCGATGACGTCTGCCCGTCCATCCTTGGACTGAGACACAATTTTGATCGCGTCAATTTTTTGCGAGAATTTGTTTTCGATGTCGCTTAGATCGAGCTCAGTCTCCCATTTAAAGGTCGGCGAGGACTTACAATAGCCACACGCACCGCCATGAAGATGGGGATAACTTCGCCCCCAGACCTTCTTGGCATCTGCCGTAACGCCACCACAGGTGGAATGAAACGACGTTTCAGCGAGACGCCCATTGATCGAGAGCACGAGCCCTGCTGTGTCACGAGCGGCAGAAACAAGAATCTCATGCGGCTTGGTCTTAAGAACTTGGTCGATGAAGGAATTTTGCACGTGGTAGTCGTTATTTTTTCGCTCCTTCATACGCAGGAGCGCAAAAGTTCGGGCAGCGATAGCCTGAGCCTTGAGCGTTTCCATGGGCCACGAATGGTGTACTTCGCCCGCAAGCACCGACGCCACATATTTTTCCAGCGAGATGTTTTCGACGCTCTCTTTATGCAGGACCCTAATCATGGGCATCTTTTTGACTTGAGCTGGAACCATATGGCTACACCCCGAAGAGATGACCAAGACTAGCGGTAGCGAACAAAAGAGTATGTTTTTACCCATCAAAAAATCCCTGTTATGGTGCAAGCCTTTCTTATTGCCTTATTGCGGCTCTATTATTGCCAATGTATGAGGTTTTCGCACCACGCATGAAACATAAAATTTCGGTGACAATATGCGCATGTCCAAATTATTCTTACCCACTATGCGGGAAATTCCCGCTGATGCCAATGTAATAAGCCATCAGCTTATGTTGCGTGCAGGTTTAATACGCAAGGTGGCTTCAGGCATTTATACCTATTTGCCATTGGGCTTCCGTGTTGTCAAAAAGCTCGCCACTATAATTGAAGAGGAAATGAACAAGGCTGGGGCCCAAGAAATCCTTATGCCCATGGTGCAACCCGCAGAACTCTGGCAGGAATCTGGCCGTTTTCTGGAATATGGCCCGGAATTGCTTCGCTTTAAAGACAGAAAGGACGCCTGGTTTTGTTTAGGGCCGACCCATGAAGAGGTTGTTACAGCCTTGGTCCGAGATCATGTAAAAAGCTATAAAAATCTACCGCTTAACCTTTATCAAATCCAAACAAAGTTTCGCGATGAAATTCGGCCGCGTTTTGGTCTTATGCGGGGGCGGGAATTCATCATGAAGGATGCCTATTCATTTTGTGCAGATAGGGCCAGCCAAGATCGGGTTTATCAATCCATGTGGGATGCCTATCATCGTATATTTGAACGCTGTGGGCTGAGGTTTAGGGCCGTACGCGCAGCAACCGGCTCGATTGGGGGCGATATGAGCCATGAATTTCAGGTGCTTGCCCATTCAGGAGAGGATGCCATCGCCTGCTGTGACCAATGTGGTTATGCAGCCAATGTGGAGTTGGCAGCCATCAAACCCGACGTGATCTCTGACCAGATATCTGAAATCCCCATAACCGAAGTTATTACCAGGGAGCAGAAATCGATAGCGGAAGTAGCTCGCTTTTTGGGCATCGCCGAAGATCGCGTCATTAAGGCAGTGGTGTTTGATGTCGACGGGCGCTTAGTCATGGCCTTGGTGCGCGGCGACTATGAAGTGAGCGATGCCAAGTTAAAAGCCGCGCTTTCGGCCGACAGCGTCATGCCGGCTGATGAAAAGCGTATCGCCGAAGCGATAGG
>DASPVU010000031.1:0-5541 GCA_035622215.1 Myxococcota bacterium
GCCACTTGGGTGCAGATGTTTTGAAGAGCATGAAGGAAGGAAAATTCGCTTCCGATAAATGGACTCCAGAGGTCAGCCACTGGCTTGCTCGCGCAGGAATATCATTCTGGCTCAAGCGTTGGGATAAATTGTATGACGAAATTGTAGCGAACCTTTCATCAGATCCCGAAGGCACGATGGGCGAAAAGATTGCCTCGGATTGGCGCAATTTGATCGTGCAGCATCTCTGTGTGCCACCCATAGACTTGGCCATCGGCGTCATTTTATGGCAAGAACTCGGTCGAAACGATTCAGAACTTAAAGAAGCCAAAAAAATGCCGACTCCGGAAGAGTTGGCAAAGAAAGTCTACGCAAAACTGCTGTTCAATCCCGATGCTCTTTGCTGGATCGAAAAGGCACTTTTGGCGCACCCAAAAAGTTAGCGACGGCAACTAGTCTCTCGGCAGCATTTTCAAGATGAATTGGATCCTTTTGCTGTTCCATAGCTGTCCAAAATACTCGGCCGCTCTTAGGTCGGAGATTTGCTTCTCTTGTTGGACTCGCTTTAAGAACTCAGGCCTAACCTGCTTCTTAATGTCTTCGTCACTGACATGGGTCAAAAATTTTCCGGCATCGAGCAGAGCTCTCGCAAGCTTCTGGATCTGGTCGCCAAGAATACCTGTAAGCTCTATTTCTAGCGTGGCTTCTACCAACTTTGCCATTTCGCGTTCTTGTCGTTGAATTTCCTCAGTTTGGGGCTTCACATCGACATCGGTTTTAGGCTGAGTGGCCCAACTGCTCTGAGTAGAGCTCCATACGCTGGCCAATGCTCCAGGTTTTGGCGTAGATGGCTTGCCCCAAGTCTCTGCCCAACTCCTTGCGTGAGGTTGGGCGCCGGGCTGTGACTCTACGGCAGGTTTTTCTTTTTCCCTCGGGTTTGTCGGAGTGGAGGATATTCCTTCCTTCGGAGGCCATTCTATAGTTGGCATTGAACTTACAACCTTGCCTTCTAAGTCGTGAAAACTATTAAAGCCCGCAGTCAACTTCACTCCGTTGGGATAAAAAAAACCACTCCAAGGGCCTCCATCAATTTCTTTTCCATTAGGATAGACCACCCCGCCCCATCCCTTTACTAATTGGCCGTTGGGATAAACAAAGTCTCCTCCCCAGTCCCTAATGTCCCTGCCATTAGGGTATTTGTCGTCTTTTATGCCTCTAACCTGTTCGACCATTTGGGTCACATCCACTTTATTAAGAATGCCGTATACTTGAACTAACTTAATTATGAGATCAGGGTCTATAGTTGAGCTGCTGCTTACTAGTTCCTTAAGAACCTGATCGACGCGAGTCGGGGCAGCCATGGCCGCTGAGCCAAGTAATAATATGATTGAGAAAATACGCGTTAAAAAAGCTAGCTTAAACATTGCGATAACCTCCGTACAAACACATAGCCACCATACAAGTATTTGGCAATCCAAGAGCTGAGATAAATCCACTGTGGGCATGCCCTATGTCCCCTCTCTGCAAACGGAAAACCGTTGGTTATAGCGATGACCTCATGGGAGTCCGGCAGTGTGATTCTTAGAAAAATCCCTTTTTAGGAGCTATTTATGTGTAGATACGTCCATATCGTGGTTGCCTTGGCTTTTGGCTTTTCTTTTATCGGAGTTGCGGGAGACCTTGCTGACAAAAGATCGTGGAATGATGAAATGTCCACTTTGGCCAAGGACTCAGGTACCGACGAAACCACTAAAAAAGAAGTTATTGAGGAATTAAAAGAATATGATCCCGAACAGTGCAACTTCGTCTTTCGTACCGCAATTGGATTCAGTGATGCGATGTCTGATAGAGCGGCTAGTGCAGCCATGGTATGCGCGTTTGTCTCGACGACATTTGGGCTTGGCTGGAGCGATACCAGTAACTGCATAAACGCGATTGTACAGGGTATTAACGGCTACGCCATTTTGGGTGGGCTCGCGAAAAAAGCCATTTGTGGCAGCGACGGTTCGCAGATGATGCGAGATCTTCCCGATTTCAACTGGTCAAATAAAAATAAGCGTCATTTCATTAGCCTTGCCTGCTTGGTCGCAAGCAACGGTTGTTCGTTAGCGGGATTTGCTTCCGGCAACCCGCTCTTAACAGGAGTGGGCGTCTGTTTCTCAATGGCCACCGTTTATTTCTCTATCCCCGAAGATATGGATTGGGTCGACGCGATGCTGCGCCATTTAGAACGCCTATACAAACGCAAAGGAGAAAAGGACAAGCGCGCTTTGGTAAAAAGGATGCTGCAAAATCATCGAGCTCGTCGGGCTAAAGTACTTGACCCATAGCACCGGAAAACTAAGTTACCATTAAGGCACAACCATGAGAATCGAAAGAGTATTTTCCGGCGCATCATGGGAAAAAGACGTGGGATATTGTCGCGCGATAAGAAGAGGGAATTTTATCGCTGTTTTTGGCACCACCGCGATTGGCGAGAAGGGCCACGTCTTTGAGCCCGGAAATGCTTATGCTCGCGTCAGTGCTGTGTTTCTGTAACCACACCGCCAGAAAAACGAGAGTTTTTATTTCTTGATCATGCGAAAAGGAAGGGCTGCAGAAGATCCACGATCAATTGCAAGAGCCTGCGCCCTTGATGACGTCTCCTACGCATTCATGGGGGCAATAATAGACGCCGGCCCGATCCTTGCGTTTTGGTTGACAAATTCCAAGGCAGCAGGCAATGCCAGCGATTCCCGGTAAGGTCCAATCCTTGCATTCCATCGTCGTCTGACAGGCTCCGTTCACATCCACTTTGGAAAATCCAAGCTTTTCGTTAATCCAATTGATGCCGAATTTAGCCCCGTAGCGAGCCACTCCCATTAGGTTACCTAAATTCAGATAAAGCTTATTGCCCAGTGCGTCCACGCGATTGAGCACAATGAAGGTGCCCGAAATAAGTTCTCGCTTCAGCTCTTCTATAATGGAATTGCCAAAATTGAAGTTTGCCTGCGGTAATGAGAGCCTCGCGACATCCTTTTGTATGCCTGAAAAAATGTTACTTAGCATAATCTGGGAACGGCCAAAATTTGCCATGACAGGCGGTAGGGGCGGATATTTTCCTTCCAAAAAGAAGGTAATAATTTTTCCAAGCAACTCATTTTGCTCATACGTTGAATCAAACAGGGCTTTTATACCGTCTTTAAGCTCTGGTTCAATGTCTCTAGGAACCTTGGTCGAAATTAAGTTGGTATAGGCCTCGTAAAATCCGTCCCAAGAGTGGATATCCCAAAGAGTCGAGATGAAAAAGTTCAGCACATGCAAACGTTGACTGGGATTTAGATATCCCACGTTGCCAAAATCAATAAGGGTTAGTTTGTAAGTATTTTTTGGCACACCTTGTATCATTTCTTTGGTGATGTTTTGATAGCTCAGGTTGCTAAATTTATTCCTTAAATATTTCTTAATCTCTTCTGTATTAATATCAATCATGACATTGCCTGCATGAAGATCGGCATGATAAAAGCCTTCTCGTCGATCGAGAAAGGCTTTTTTTATCCACTTATTCGTCAACTCTTCAAGAGCCATTCCGCGAACAAGATAATTGATCATAAAATCGAGCTTTTCCTCGTTGCTATTAGCTATATCTTTGTTGAAATCAGCGTATGTCCGACCCGGTGCTAGAGTCATGGCTATCCATTTGGGATCTTCAGGAAAATTCGCCACCGGCTTTACGGCTCCCACGCGGTCATTGGGGTCACTTGAGTTATAAACTTTATCGGCAAAACTAAGGTTTTTGAGTTCATTAGTGAAATCGAGCTCACCTAAAATGTCATCAATGGTACCTTGAAAAAAGGTTAGTACGCCAAGTCGAACGGCTATGGGTTTAATAATGTCGATATCGCGATAGGCCCTCTCCTTGACTCCAGGCTTGATAAATTTGAGCACTATTTTTTCTTGGCGACCGTCATTGTGCGTAACCGTCGCCAACAATGCGTGCCCCACGCTTGCTACTCCAAGCGTTTTGTCAATAGTTATTTTGAATTGATTTTTTGCCGCCGCTTCAACTTCTTTAATCAATAAACTCAAGTGATATGGGTCGATGGGCAGAAGGTTTTTCTTCACCTCATTGAGAACGTCCTTGAGCTTCTTGCCATCGGGCGTTGCATCGTTAACGAAGTCTCCCACGAGCTGTAATATTTTTTGGAAGAATGGCCCCGAGGCTTTGGTAATCGCTAAAAGCTTTTTCTCTGGTGGGTCATTGGGCATGGTAGAGCGCAAAAAGGTCGCAATGATTAAGCGCCGATCAGGAAGAGTTTGTTGAGCATGGTAGGTGCGTAATATTTCATTGATAAACAGAGCTATTTTTCCCATTCCAGGGTCAACTTTTATCAGATCAAGTTTTTCAAGCCCTACTTTGTCAAATTTAAAGTCATTTGCTGCTTTGTTGATAGCCTGATTAAGATTATCAAACTCGCTATCGGGAACTTTTGCAATAATGCTCTTTACGATGCCGTCGGTGCGCGGAGAATCGATCAGCTTGTCGATAAGCGGTACATTTCTTTTGTCTTCTTTAAGTATTTCCTCAGTAAGGGCAGTAATTTGACCGGCAAGTGGTCCATGAAGCCCCATTTTTGTCAGATATTTTTGTAGCTCTGAAACTAAACTCTCCGCACCTTGTTCTGAAAGATCTAATGCGGGTAGCAAGACATTTGGCCGCAAGGCAATGATCTTTATCGCCTTAAGGTGTTTGTTAAAGGCTACACGTTCCGGATTTTCCTTACTGCCTTCTAAAATGGGATATGGGTCAATCACATCAGCAAAAAAGGCTCGGATTTCCTTTGTTTCTTCATTAGATAACGCGCCCAAAACCACAAAGGACGGAAAAGCTAATCCTAAAAGACTCGCAAGCACGGGAAAAGAATAAATTTTTCTCATAGGAATAGCCCTGGCGATATGGCTATTTTTGTTAACAACTGCCCTTCATTAATGCACGGAAATTCAATATCTTTTCAAAATCCGATGTCTTGTAGTGAACAGCCTCCAAAAGGAAATGGACGCGCACCTATTTGTTGGCTTCTTCGTCCCAAGAAATACGGGCGAGGAGGAGCCATGATCCGGAAATCATGAAGTAGAAATTGAGAACCATTGTGACTGCGGCTAAGTAAAGTCCCCAAAAAAATCCGGATATAAGAATGACGGCGCCCAGCATTTCTCCTAGATAGCAGCTAATGTTGCCGATGGACCGATAGATGACATCGCGCGGTAATCGTTTTTTCTTAGATTTTAAAGTCCTAAGAAAACTTTGAAAGCCAATTCCGAAAGCAAAACAACAAACAATTAGCAGTTCAAACCCTATAGCTTGTTGATTTTGCCCCCCCATCAATGCCAGGGCGCACCGTATAAAAGTCGCGGACAGGCCGACAAAAATACTCAAAGCACGATGCCTGAGAGGAGCGTCGTTGATGATGGCTTCAAGGTGAAGAGACATGGCCACGACGAGTAAACCAGTTAGAGCTGCGGCTCCCCCGCCAACCGTCAAAAAGAAATCGTGCCATTGCTCAGGCTTATATAATTCGGTCG
>DASPVU010000032.1:0-7891 GCA_035622215.1 Myxococcota bacterium
GCCGCCTCATTTGTCCACTGTTTTTTGACCACATAATATGATGCATTGAGCAACTGGCACCAGGCAAAGAATAACATAGTAAATATTAGCGATAATTTCATACGTTATAACCTATTGTTGAATTGATTATAACCAATATTAATATTCGCTATTGCCTGGCGCAGGAGATCCCTCCGCGTTAGTCGGTGTTTTGGGTTCGTTCGACGCGGTGGACGCCCTTAAGGGAGCCTAGTTTTCGCATTACGAGCTTGAGCTGTTCTAGGTCTACTACGCCACACTTAAACGTATTGACGGCTTGGCCGTCGCCTAGGCCGCGGCACTTGGCTTCGGAGATGTTGATGCTCATGCGCGCGAATACCGACGATAAATCGGTGAGCATGCCTTCGCGATCGTCGGTGGTGACCGTAATGGAAATGGGGCGAACCATTTGGGAATCGCTAACCCACGTGACATTGATGCGACGTTCCGCGTCGAGTTCCATGATCTTTTGGCAGTTGCGTCGGTGGATGGTCACCCCGCGGCCTCGTGTGACGAAGCCAATTATGGGATCGCCCTTAACCGGGGAACAGCAGCGCGCATAATGGACCAGCACATCGTCGATACCCTCGACACGAATGCCATCGCTACCTCGACGAGCTAGCCGCTCAAATAGTTCTCCGATGCGCGAACGGCGCTGCTCGGGAACCGGAACTTTCTTTTCTTCTTCGGGAAGACAGGCTTCCACAAGCGATCGCGCTTCGAGCTTGCCGTAGCCGATTAGCGACAGCGCTTCTTCAACATTGGCGCAGCGCTTTTCTTTGAGCGCATGCTCGAGCGCACCGCCCTTGGTCTCACGTTGAATCGTTGTGCCATAGCGACGAAATTCTCGATCAAGAAGCTCTCGTCCAATCTCTTTGCTCTTTTCGCGCTCAAGCGCACGCATCATGGCGCGGATCTTCGTGCGCGCTCGGGAGGTTTTGACGAATTCTAGCCAATCCTTTTTGGGACGCTGATTTTTCTGGGTTATGATTTCGCAGTTGTCACCATTTTCCAGCACATAGCGTAACGGCACGATGCGATTATTAACCTTGGCGCCAATGCATTGCGTACCGACATCGCTGTGAATGGCAAAGGCCAAATCAACTGGGGTGGCACCGCGCGGTAGCTCAATCACGTCTCCGCGAGGCGTGAATACGTAAACTTCGTCGGAGAATAGATCAACCTTGACCGATTCCAAAAATTCATTGGGATCGGTGAGATCTCGTTGCCAATTCATGAGCTGACGCAGCCATTGAAAACTCTTCTCCGATGTTTCATCGAGTGATAAATGGGATTCACCGTGGGCCTTGTACTTCCAATGGGCAGCAATGCCGGCTTCCGCTACCTCATGCATGCGCTTGGTGCGAATCTGGACCTCAATGCGCTCGCCCTTGGGACCCACCAGGGTAGTGTGGAGCGAACGATAACCATTGGGCTTGGGCATGGCGATATAATCTTTGAACCTTCCGGGGATCGGCCGCCATTTAGCGTGGATATTGCCGAGGGCTTCGTAGCACTGGCCTAGCGTGTCCACCAACACGCGGAAGGCGATTAAGTCGTGAATCTCGTCAAAGGCCAGCCCCTTGTCGATCATCTTGCGATAGACCGACCATAAGTGTTTGGGCCTGCCCTCCACTACGTAATTCTTCATCTCAGCATCGCGCAGCGTCTTGTCTAGATCCCGCGATACCTCGTCGATAAACCTGGCACGCTCCTTCTTGGTTTTGCCGATTTTCTCGCGCAGGTTACGGTAGTCCCATGGTTTTATATATTTGAAACTTAAATCTTCGAGCTCGGCTTTTAGCCAATTGATGCCCAGCCGATTAGCCAAGGGCGCATAAATCTCCATTGTCTCCATGGCGATGCGTTCTTGTTTTTCCGCCGGCATGTACTGCAAAGTTCGCATGTTGTGCAAACGATCTGCCAGTTTGACTAAAAGCACTCGGATATCACGCGACATAGCAACGAGCATCTTGCGAAAATTTTCCGCCTGCTTTTCTTCGCTACTATGGAACTTAATTTGGGAAAGCTTGGTGACGCCATCAACCAAATAGGCAATATCATGACCAAAAACCGCTTCGATCTCGTCTTTGGTGGCCTCGGTATCTTCCACCGTGTCGTGCAAAAGACCAGTACAGATGCTTGCTTCGTCGAGCTTCAATTCGGCGAGAATCTTCGCCACTTCCAGCGGATGAGATAGATAGGGCTCACCGCTCTTTCTTACCTGGCCTGCATGATATTTTGCTGAACAAACGTAAGCTTTGCGAATAAGATCCAGATCCGCTTGTGGGTGATAGGACTTAACCAAGTCCAATATATCACTTAATTTCAACATCTTTGTCGCACAATTCCAATCTGACTAGGACGCGTGTTTAATAAATTATTTGGCCAAATCTTCCCTGTCCAACCATTCCGAGCACTTTCTTAAGATTGCCGGATTGTTAGGTCTCTGCAAATGAGGTTACTTCGTAACACATTTGGCACCCTGGCACGGCACATGAATGATCGCAAAACCTGCATCCACTGTTGTCCTCTTAAGAATAACCACGGATTGGCCACATAAAATCCTCCTGGTGCAAAGAAGCAAGGAAGCAGTATTTCTGCCACTAGCCCACGTTTTTCCCGGTGGGCGCGTTGAAACAAGCGACCACAGTTTCGGCCAAATTTTAGTGCGGGATTTAGAGAACTTAGAGAGGATTAAAGCTGGTTTTATAGATCGATCTCTAGACCTTTTGGCTCACCTCGCGGCAGCCATGAGAGAAACATTAGAAGAATCGGACACTTCCATACTTTATGCGCTAGAAGATAAAAACAGACGTCATGTATCGAGTGAAGAGCTGCGTAAAATGCTTTCTGAAACGTCTCTGCCGCCTGGCTCATCGCTCGCTCCTCAGCTGAACAATATTTGGCCCATCAGCTGGTGGGTCACCCCAAACAGTGAAATACGGAGATATAACACCCTGTTCTTCTTAGCCGCCATTGATGACGAAATATGCACCGATGGCCTCAAGGACCCAGTTAATAATGAGTCCATTGCCCGTTTATGGGTCTACCCGAGACAAGCGCTCGATCTTCATCAGCAAGGCACCATTTTTCTTCCTCCGCCCACCCGAAGCATTGTGGAACGCCTGGCACAAACCAAGAGCCTTAAGGATTTTCTCGCCTTTGTCGATCAGCCTATTTGGCCGATTCACCCACAGTTTGCCAGAGATGACCAGGGGCAACGCATTCTAGTACTTCCGGGGGATCCGCTTCACGAGACACGACAAAAATCCTCCATGCCGCTCTTTACTCGCTATGGATTTAATGACACCCCCCATCCGCTAAGAGGAGACGCGCGATGTTTAAAAATGCAATAATTTCCATGGGAATGTATTTTGTGCTTTTTATTAATCCTGCTTGGACGGGAGATGTGCATGAGGTGGTATTGGTATCGAACCCTCCTAAAGAGCATTGTCCGGAAGTTGAAGCCATAACCAATAGGATTGTTGATGTTCTCGATAAAGTTGGGGCAACAGTAGTTCGCCCTAAAATCTGGTATTTCGTTCGTGATGCCAAGGTCAGGACGGCAGACGACAGTTTGCTGAGAATGATCAAATCATATTCGGACTTGACAGGAATCGCAGAAATTCTGCAAAAACGGGACGATTTTTTAAAGAATAACAGTGCTAGGGCAGCCACAGATCATCGATCATTTAGCGATATTAAACTAAGTCTCAGTCCATATATCAACCTTGAATACGCTTTTGATGGTTTATCACCAAAATCGAGAACGGCATGGACAGTTAATTATCCCGATAGACTAGGTGAATCTGCCGTAGATGTTCAGGTTAAACCATCTCGCACCTATCAGCACGCTGGTAATTTTATTTTGGCGAAACGTGCGGATGGTCGCACAAAAATATTTTTGGGTGAAGATATGCTTCACATCACTCGAATAAGACTCGAAAACTTGGGCTATTTTGGCAACTCGCATCCGGCGTCTGCAGCGTATCATGAAGAATACGAACGAACTTATAGTTCAACGTTCGGTGGTGATCAGATATCCCAATTATATTTGGCAAACAAAATACCACCGATTGTGCAAAAGTTGGGACAAGAAATGAATCTATCCGACGATGCAATCATAAAGATATGCCAAGAGTTGGAGGCCATGGGATATATCAAAGATTTTGGTAAAGATCGTATAGAACAATTTAGACCATTAGCCCTAAATTACATAGGACAACAAGAATTCATTAAGAAATATATATGGCCACTTGAGTTTGGCGTTCAAGCCGAAGATATTATTGCTGTACCGCAAGCGGCATATCATCTAGATCTTTTTATGCATTACCATAACGGAATTATGTTCTTGAATGATTATGGTAAGACCTTAGAATTATTACAAAAAATACAATCTAAAGTTAAAAATAAAAACGAAAAAGATATATATGGACATTATACGAAGAGTGCCACAATGCTCCAAAGAGATCTTGGTCCAATATATGCGAAGATTAAAATGCTCATTGAAGATGCCGGCATTCCGGTAGTTTTGACGCCGGGTTGCTTTCATGCTTATGCAATAAATCTAGAAGAAATAAAGGTAAACCAAAAACAACTCAATGATCTCACAGACAAATATAATAAACTGTCTCAAGAGCAAAGAAATGCGCAATCCCTCAAAAGCTATATTGCGGAAGCACTGCATGAACCGGATACTTATAAATTTGCTGCTGATGAACTAAACATTAATTTCATGAACGCTTTTTCCGGGTTTTCATTAGTAACTAAAAGACCATATTATGTTTGTTTAGGATCCCCAGAAAAACAGATAGGTAAAAAGATTATGAATAACTTCGAAGAATTTCTGAAACAGCACATAAAAAACGTTGATGTTCATTTTATTGGCAAGGATAGTGCTCAAGTTGTTAGAGCCAATAATAAGACAGGAAATTATGCCGGCGTTCATTGCTTAACCGCGGAGCTAAAAACATCAAGGTTCCAATAAATTCTCCACACTCATTAAGAGCTTTAAGGGGATTATCGGGTGAAATCTCCAACGCGGTTTGACAAAGCTCAAAATTGGGCTAGATAGGAAAGCGGTTTTTGCTATGGTCATGCGGTGGCCCTGAGGAATTGAGCGAATATGGCGAATCATGCATCAGCGATTAAACGTCACAACCAATCGGTAAAAAGGAACGTACGTAACCGAGCGGCACGCGCAGCGTTGGCGACCCAAGTTAAAAAGGCCAGGCTAGAGATTGCTGAAAAGAAAGCCAGCATCCATCAAGGCGAAGTAAAGAACGCGGTAAAATTGTTGGCTCGGTCAGCGAGCAAAGGAATTCTACGCAAAAAAACCGCTGCTCGTCGTATTTCTCGCTTGATGAGACGGGCCAACGCATCACAATAGCGCGAGGAAAAGAGACCGGTACCCGAGCTGTGTCGCCCCGCGGCTTGACCGGCTTTGTTGAACAAATTACTCCCCATCGTCATGGCGAGGAGCCATAGGCGACGTGGCCATCCAGTAACTAGCGTCTAGGCTTCTACTGGATGGCCACGCCCCTTTCTGGGGCTCGCCATGACGACATGGCGTACGCGACACGTATGAAGTGCGCGTACCAAATAATACAGTTCATTGAGCAATCTCGAGAAATATGGCGTCTTGAAGCTCCTTGGCGTAGTTTTCGTCGCTAGTTGAATGGAGCAAAATACCTTTTGGCTCAAGTTTGGATTCTTGTGCCACGCGTTTAATGGCCGGTTTTTGCTTGGCCAAAGCGATTTTGTCGCATTTAGTTAGCACGAGTTTTACCGGGATCTTGCGCTCCTGGGCCTTGAGCAATATTTGCCTTTCGCGGTCATCCAAGGATCTCCGAATATCTAACAGTAAAATAAGCAAACGAAGTTGTCGCCGCTTTTCTATATAAGAATAAATTAATGCCTCACATTCTTTGGCCTCGGTCTTCGACATGGCCGCAAAGCCAAAGCCGGGCAAGTCGACCAAGGTTACTGGTAGTTCTTGATGGTCTTTTTCCATGACCACATCGTAAACCACCGCATGGCGGGTGCGACCGGGCGTCTTCGACGTCCTAGCAAGATCTTTTTTTTGACAGACCGCATTGATCAATGACGACTTGCCTGTATTCGAGCGACCGACAAAGGCCACTTCAGAAAAGGCATTCTGCATCAAAGAAATTTTGGGCACGGAATAAAGAAATTCACATTTTTTGATAATAACGGACAAAACCAACCTCAACTATTGCCGTAGGTGTGCAGGCCATCGGCGAATAGGCCCAGATTCACCCCCAAAAAACCAACAATAATAACAAAAAAGCCACACACGCCTATAACCGAAGCAAACGGGCCCGCAAGACCGGCTGTGCGGCGTGCGTGAAGATAAATGGCATAGGTAATCCAAATAGATAGAGCACCGGTTTCTTTCGGATCCCAGGCCCAATAGCGGCCCCAGGCGTAATGAGCCCAAAGGGCACCAGTAATAAGCACAACGGTCATGAGAAAAAAGGATAGGGAAATGGCCTTGTAAGCCGCCCCTTCTAATGCCGATACGTCCGGCAATCGCTCGGTGAAAAATCGCGGCCAAAACAAATGGAGCAACAGCACACCCTCGATCAATACCGCCAAAATCACCAGCCCAAAACTCCATGGATGGGATTTAAAGCTAATAAACCACGGACCCACTGGCGCCAAATGATGCGCTATCCCGCCGAAGACAGTAACAGGTGTCGCCCGCATATCATGAAATAGCATGACAAGCGCCAAAGTCATAACGGACAAAAAGCAAAGGAGCATGGCAGAGCGAATATAAGCACTCGCGTTGCCTGGTCTTCTACTTCTAAATAGCAACACCGAACCACAAGCCACGTGTATAAGAACGAAAGCCTCTATCATGACGCCCACCCCGGGCATCGGCACGAGATAAGATGCGCTCTTTTCCTTGGTCATATCGACGACATTAACCACGCTATCGCCAGCATGGGCCAGCAATTTCACGTAATACGCGTGATCGGTAAGCAAATGATAACCACCGCCGAGCGCAAACAGCAATATCGCCATAAAGAGAAGGCCATAGCCGATAAGTGCTTCATCTTTTACCCGCACCCCATCTTTCATAAGAGCAAATAGACAGATGAAAGCAGCCAGCGCTCCAGAAGCATAGGCGATAGAAGCAGAAATCACGTGAATCATGATCCACCAGCTCTTGAGTGCCGGCACCAGAGGCTTGATGGTGGCATCGTTGAGCGCCGCCATGCCGAGGGCCATGAGGGCCAAAATTATCCCCACCTGCCTCACCCAGGCCAACTGCCATTTAAGCTCGCAGGCCAGGGTAACAATGATAATGCCCCAGCTCATGTAAATCATGATTTCGTAGAGATTGGACCATGGCGGATGTTGGGTAAACACAACAAACCATGACCAACCCGAAAGATGCTGGCCGACGGCCTTTTCCGCCGCCGTCACCTCCAAAAATCCCGCCTCCACCCAGCGAAACACCATGCCTAAGGTTTGTACTAAAAAAGACAGCGCAACCAGCAGCACACCAGCCCGCAGCAAGAGCCTCCGAGTATTGACCACGTGAAAGGCAAAGATGGCCAAACTCACCAAGTAGCCAGCCGTGGACCAGTTATATAATGCGGTACTAGACATGTTTTGTCCCATGCTCATTCTGAGTTAAGCGCGCTAACTTTTGGTTAAATAGATCTTTTACTAGTTGTGGATTACGATAGCCCTGGGCGGCCAATGTTACGGTAATCGTGCCATCGCCCTGAGAAATGCGGGCAAGATACCGAATCGGCGTCATGAAAAAACACATATACAAACCGATTAACAAAACTAGAAAACCGCAAAAAATCGCTTCAATACCTGGCACCTTGCC
>DASPVU010000033.1:0-6956 GCA_035622215.1 Myxococcota bacterium
AGGGCAAATAAGCCTTCTAACGCATGGTACAACCCCTTAATAGCAGAAATCCCCAAACGGGGATCGGAGCTATGAACGCCTTTGCCCTTGATGTGAATCCTCACCGTCACGTGCCCGGTGTGCATGCGCAGGATATGAAAATCCGTCGGCTCACCGATAATGCAAGCTTTAGGCAAATAGCGCATGTGTCTGCTGAGAAGCGGCGCTGCTTGAGCCGAGCCTACACAGCCCACTTCTTCGTCATAGGTAAAAAGCAGGATTAATGGCTTGTTCAGCCGATCTAACGGATAGTCGGTCAAGGCGCTGCAGGTTGCGGCAATAAACCCCTTCATGTCCGCAGTGCCTCGCCCAAAAAGCTTGCCGTCTTTTTCAGTCAGCACAAACGGATCGCTGTCCCAGGCTTGGCCAACGACCGGCACCACATCCATATGCCCTGACAACATCAGGCCACCTTCCACATCAGGACCGATTTTGCATAAAAGGTTTCGACGTTCTGGCTCGTCCACACTGGCAATTTTTATTATGTCAAAGCCAAGCCGCGCCAAGTGATGCTCGAGATAAAGAGCGATATCGACGTTTGTCCTTTTAGAAGTGCTAGGAAATGCCACCAGGTCTTTGAGGATTTCCACGGGACTTAGGCTTTTCATACTTGTCCTTAGATCGAAGCGTAGTCCCATCTAGCGCACATTAAGCCTTTTTGTTAAGACCCGTGTCATCGTTTAAAGGAGACATGCATGTACACTTTGATTAAAAAACCCGCGCCAGATTTTACTGCTGAAGCCGTTCTGAAAAACGGCGATTTTAAAGAAATAACGCTTTCAAGTTATCGCGATCGTCATTATGTCGCCTTGTTTTTTTATCCCTTAGATTTTACCTTCGTTTGTCCATCAGAGATTATTGCCTTTTCTAAGCGAGCGGCTGCCTTCGAAGAGCGCAACACCCAAATCATCGGCGTGTCGGTAGACTCGAAATTCTCTCACTTTGCATGGCGCAACACTCCCATTGAAAAAGGCGGTATCGGCGCCATTGAGTTTCCCTTGGTATCTGACATCACCAAAGAGATATCCCGCGATTATGGCGTGTTGGTTGACGATGCCGTGGCTCTACGCGGCACCTTCATCATCGACAAAGCCGGGGTTGTGCGTCATGCCACGCTGAACGACCTTCCCATCGGGCGAAACGTCGATGAAACTCTCCGGGTGGTCGATGCCCTCCAGTTTAACGAAGCGCACGGCGAAGTCTGCCCGGCTGGCTGGCAGAAAGGCAAGCAAGGCATGCATCCAAATCCCAGCGGCGTCGCCCAATACCTCGCCACCAACGTGGCTTTTCTATAGGCCATCTTTATGATCTCTCCCTCTCCCGCATGCGGGAGAGGGATAAAGGGAGAGGGGGCCTTTTGCAATCCGACCTAACCGCCGAACTTGATTGCGCCGAATTGCTCGCTCGCGCGGCGGGTCGAATGGCCCTTGATTTACGTCACAATTTGACCGTCGTCAGCAAGGCCAACAACCAAGGGCCAGTTACCAACGCTGATGTGGCTATCGATCGATACATCGTTCGAGAGCTAGGAGAGCGCTATCCTCATGACCAGATCGTGAGCGAAGAGGGTGGCCTGCCAGAAGGATATGACATTGGACCAGGTCGAACGTGGTTCATCGATCCCATCGACGGCACTACTAATTATATTGCGGGGGGCAACGATTTCGTCGTAATGATCGGCCTGGCCATCGATGGCGCAGCTCGATTAGGAGCCATTTATCAGCCGATAGAAGATCGATTGTGGCGCGGTGTCGTGAGCGATACCTCTGGTCGAGCGGAAAGGCTTGATGGAAACGGCATCTCAGCGCTTCGGTTAAATCTAGTGAAAAAGTCGCATAACGATATCGTGGCCATTGTCTCGCGCACGCACAAGTCTCTCCGGCAAAATGCCATGATTAAGGCGCTCGGGCCGAAAAAAATTCGTTATCAGAGCTCCTTCGGCCTAAAAGCCATGCTTGTGCTCGAGCAATACGCCGATCTTTACGTCGCATGGTCGCGGCAAATCAAAAAATGGGACACCTGCGCACCGGCTGCCATCGTCAAGGCGGCGGGTGGGCACGTTTCCTTCATCGATCAACAAGAGCTCACTTTTTTGGGACCAGTTGCCCACAATAAAGCAATTATGGTGGCAAGCATGGCGCCCGATGAGACGCTCTGGAAGATCCTTTACGATATCGCGAAGGATGCCTTCTAGTACTCTGAGTTTGCCCTGTTACCGTCATGGCGAGCGCAGCGTGGCCATCCAGCTACGAGGCCACAGGTCTGGATGGCCACGCTACGCTCGCCATGACGATAACGACACACGAAATCAATGACTTAGGAATCGTTGTCCTTGAAAAGGCTGTGGACGGCCTTTTTAATTTCTCGACGTAAGTCTTCAAAAAAACTGGCTTTTCTTCGTTCAAGATCGTCTTTCATCTTATTGGTTAGAGGGCCGGTGAAGGCATCGGCGTTGCCCGAATCAAGGGCGATAATTGCGTCCTTTTTTATTTCACTGATCTCGCTTTCATTCATACTCTTAAAAAAGATAAATAAATAATATAAAAATACAATTAATGCTAATATGACGGTCCATTTGATCAATCTAAACATGCCATATCCCTTCTCCCTGCCACCATCCATAGCCAAGAAAAATTCAATGTTATAGTACTGACAGGTCTTCCTAGGAGAATTTACCTTGTCAAATCAGAAATTCATCAATTTCTCGTCGCCGCAGTTTAAGCAGCGCGCTCAGTTGATTATCCCATGGCTTGCCATAGCTGTCGGTCTCATTATGGTAAGGTCGGTTGTTCTACCTTTTGTACTTGCCGCGTTGTTGGCTTATGTCTTTCATCCCATCGTGGGATTTTTGGGGAAAATCAAATTTAAATCCAAGCCATTACCGAGAGCTGTTTCTGTAATTATTATTTATTTGTTTTTTATCGGTATCATTGCTCTCTTATGTGCTTTCTTTCTACCGCAATTTTATATGGAAATGGTTCGCCTCGTAAAAGACGCGACCACTTTCATTAATTCGATGGATCAGAACACGATTATTTCTTTCGGCCAGAAAATGGAAGATTTCTTTCGCGCCTATGATTTGCCGCTGGAAATTGTGGTGCCACCCACAGATAGCATCAGGCCGCAGGCCGCCCCCCATAAGACCCATTGGATTTCAATTGATCTATTAGACATCTCACAAAATCTATTAAACGATGCATTAATTTACTTAAAATCTGAAGCAAGAAATATAATCTCGAGCGCACAAACTATCTTCATTCAGTTTATATCTAGCCTTTTTATGATATTGCTCATTCTGATGATCACTGGTTTTTTGTTGGTGGATGTAGAGCGCATCAAGAACTTTGTTTTTTCCTTGGTGCCCGTTTCTGACCGCTCGGCCTTTAACGACTTTCTTAAACGTCTCGATAAGCGATTGGCTGGTGTTGTGCGAGGGCAGCTTACCATTTGCGTGGTTAACGCCGTTTTGACTCTCATCGGGCTTTTGATATTTGACATCAAATTTGCTTTTATTTTAGCTACGATAGCCGGCATTTTCAGCCTTGTTCCCATCTTCGGCAGCATAATTAGTACCATACCCATCGTTTTAGTTGCCCTTACGATGTCACCATTAAAAGGTTTGATAGCGCTGGCTTGGATTGCCGGAATTCATATATTAGAAGCCAACTTCTTAAACCCTAAAATTATGGGTAATTCAGCCCAGATCCATCCTGTACTTATTCTATTAGCATTATTATTCGGCGAAAGATTTTATGGCATCGTAGGTGCCCTATTAGCCGTGCCAATAATGAGTGTAATTTTAACCATATTCGCTTCAATGCTAGGTAGAGCGCGCCTGATGAATGGGGGAGTTGCAAATCCAGTGGAAAGTGACACGATCCCGACCAAAGAGGTGTAAGCATGTCAACCAATCGTGATCAACTAGATAATACGACTCGTTCGATTCTACATAATTCACGCGGTATTGATTTGGCTGAGCGCGGATGGCTCGACGAAGCGATCAAAGAGTTTAAAAGCGCCATTCAGAATGCACCCGATTTTGCCCAAGGCTACGATAATTTAGGCACGGCATATGCCGACAAAGGCGACCTCTTTAACGCTCTAGAATCCTACACCAAGGCACTAACGCTTGAGTCAGAAAACCCAATTGCTCTTCACAATTTGGGTTGCTTTTTGTCGAACCATGGCAATGAGCTCGCGATGAGATGTTTCAAAGAGGCGGTAAAAATTGACCCCGAACTTTATGAAGCCCGCTTTAATCTTGGCCTCTGTTTGGCCGCTGAAGACAAGCACGAAAAAGCCATAAATCAGTTTGAGCTTGCGCTTTTAGAGAACGAACACGATCATGATGCGCGCTTTCACCTGGCGCTCTCCCTGGGCGCTGTGGGCAAACACAGCAACGCCATCAAGGAATTGCTCAAAGTAGTTAAGACCGACCAAAAACATGAATCGGCATGGTTCAATTTGGGCCAAAACTATCAAGAACAGGGCTTCCTCGAAGAAGCGGCAAACGCCTTCACCAAGGCCATCTCGCTCAATAACAATAACATTGATGCCTATTTATCGTTGGCTTCCTTGCTCCATCGCTTGGAGCGCAGCAAAGAGGCCAAGTCTTTAATCCGACGCGCCATGATGCTCGATCCGAAAAAAACTGAAGAGTTCGTCCTGACCGATGATCAGCTATGCCATGACGTTCGCCTAATTAAACAATAAGAGCCTGCTTTAGTCGTGGCGATTCGAATGGAGTAACTGCTCAGGCACGTGTCGCCCCGCGGCTTGACCGCGGGGTCCAGCGTAGAGCTGCTTCCCTGGATACCGCGGTTAATCCGCGGTACGACACAAAAGCTATCGTGGCTCAGCAGTTACAGGATGATTAACGCTGTATACTGCAACTAAGGGCCGTAGCAGTGAGTGATGCCGCATGCGTGTTAAGAAATTGGAAATCTTTGGTTTCAAATCCTTTGCTAATCGTCAAACTATTGCATTTGGCGAGGGCATAACTGGCATCGTGGGTCCCAATGGTTGCGGTAAGTCCAATGTGGTAGATGCCATGCGTTGGGTCATGGGCGAGCAAAACCCTCGCCAGCTGCGCGGCGGCAACATGCAGGACATTATTTTCTGTGGCTCCGAAAAGAAGGCTCCCTTAGGCTTTGCCGAGGTGATTTTGACCATAGACAACGGCGACCAAGACGCACCCTTAGAGTACAACCACTTCGGCGAAATCGAGATCGCGCGGCGTCTCTATAAGACCGGCGAATCGGAATATGAAATCAATCGGCAAAAGGCGCGCCTTAAAGACATCTCCGATTTCTTTTTGGGCACCGGCGTCGGCACCAGAGCCTATTCAATTATTGAACAGGGCCGCATCAACGATATCGTGTCAGCCAAGCCCCTTGACCGCCGATCGATCGTCGAAGAGGCCGCTGGCATCACAAAATACAAAGCGAGAAAAGCGGCGGCGGAGCGGCGTATGGAGTCCACCCGCATCAACCTCAACCGCATCGTTGATATTAAAAATGAAGTAGATAAACGCGTTTTAGTTTCGCAAAAAGAAAAGGACAAGCTGTTAAAAGTTCAGGCCTATAAACAGGAAATTCAGCGCATCGACTTGCACTTGGCAAGCCACGGATATCTATCCATTAGCGCCCAGAGCAATTTTCTTAATCGGAGCCGAGAGTTTTTCCAACGTGAACTGCAAGAAAACGAGCGAACGCTTGCCATGGCTGAACAAGTCTTTTCTCGGATACTCTCCGAATATAGCACCAAGCAGGATCGCAAACGTTGGCTCGAAGAAATCGAACTTCAGCATCATTCAACGCATGAGCTGTTAAAAAAAGACCTGGAGTATAAAAACGCTACCCAGAGCGACAACCTTCAGCTGGTCACCAGAATCAATGCTCAGCTAGATGAAATCGAGGCGCGCAAGCTGGAACTTTGCCGCGACATTGATAAATTTCAGGTGGAGCATGCCGCGACCATTGATCAATTCACCGGGCTAAATGTTCTGCTTACAACCAAAAAAGAGGCCGGCATTTCCGTAGTGGAGGCTAGGCAAAAAAACATGTTGGATGAGCGCGAAACCCAACGCAACATTGTAAATAGTGCAAGCTTGGCCGCCCGACTGCAAGCAGAAATTAATGGGATACGTGAGCTCGATGCTCAGCGAGTCAAAGACATCAAGAATTTGGAGCTTGAGCTGTCTTTGCGCAATGATGAGTTTTCAGAAGTAACGAAGCGTATCGATGTCATCTCGAAGGAACTTCAGAGCGCCCACCAGCGAAAGACAGCACTTGAGACGTCACGAAACGATGTTGACAGCAATCTCATTCGGCTTCGTAAAAAAGACGCCGAGCTCGCACAAGAACTGCGGCATCTTGAAGAAGAGCGCATGGCGGCCACATCACGTTTGACATCTCTTGGTGAAATTGATGCACGACTAGAATGGAGTGAAAGCGGAATTTCCGATCTGCTTCAATCTGCGCATAAAGAGATGGTGAAGTCGGTGATAGCTGACATCATCAAGGTTAAGCCTGGAGCGGAAGACACGGTAGAACAATGTCTAAACCATCTACTGGATGCGGCGGTACTTTCCGATCGTCGTGATTTATGTGCAGTGGCTGAGTTTCTCAAAAAACAGAAATCGCAACAAACGGCGTTTTTTCTTCTGAGCGAAAGCGACTTGCTGCCGCATTACGCGCGACCCATAGGGCTTCGGAATCTCAGCGATTTTTTGGAAATAGCGGATCCAAGTTATGCACAGCTTATGGCGCAGTTTTCCCGTCTCTTTTTGGCGGAAAATCTTCACATCGCGCTTGAGCACTGGCCCGCAGCACGGATGGCTCAAGGCACCATCGTTTCCTTGGACGGAGAGATGCTTTACCCCGATGGCCGGGCCGTCGTATTAGGGAAAAATAGCG
>DASPVU010000034.1:0-15958 GCA_035622215.1 Myxococcota bacterium
TTGGTCATAACGGCCACCCGCCTTACCGATATGGAAACCACCGGCACCCACGAGCTAAACTAACCAGCCCTTTCATCAGTATCGCCCCGCGGCTCGATCATAACTGTCCAATGACCGCACAGTGTCGCCCCGCGGCTCGACCGCGGGGTCCAGCGCAAGATCCTTGCCGCTTGCTACTGGATACCGCGGTCGAGCCGCGGTACGACACGAGGAAATCGATTCTTGGACCCCTACGTCGCTTGACCGCGGGGGACAGAGCTGTATAACTTGCTTAGGATAGTAATTGCTTCTTATTTCAAGGTTTTAATAAAGATAATATATCGCCAGTGTCATGGTATACCTTTTCGATGCCAAAAGCCGACGATAAATAGAGAGCACTGATAATGAAAATACTTATGGCAATAATTGGCTTGCTAGTCATGGGCCAAGGTTCATGGGCCGCGGCAAAAGAAAGACTGAAGAAAACAGGCGCCTGTATCATCTATTATTGGCAATTGCCAAACGAGTTACCACATTCATTGTGTGAAGACGGTCTGACTGCTGATCAGTGTTCAACCCGTGCCGAAAAAGTCCAGTCGATCATTATGAAATATCAAGCATCCAAATGGATCCAGTTTAAACGCCAATGGTTCAAAGACCAAAAATGCCCGGCGCGGTAATTCCTTGCGCCGGAAGATTGAAATTATTATCTAATAATAAATTCAATATATAGGGCGTAAGATATGTATAAATTGACATGTTTTTTAGCGATATTAGGCTGCTTTGTGAGTTTAGCGGTTAGCGCTGCGCCTGCCGACAAAATTTGTGCTGATATATCGCGCTCACAGTATTCTGCACCGTTTTCTTTGGCATCGTTGAAAACGCGCTTTTTACGGGCCCACAATGGGATACGCCATAAATATGGTGTTCCAGAGGTTAAGTGGGACAATGGGCTTGCCCGCTATGCGCAAGAATGGGCCAATTATCTAAAGAAAAATAAACAGTGCAATATTCAGCACAGAACTGGCGCCATGATGAAAAAGCGCTACGGTGAAAACCTCGGTTTTAACTGGACTAGCAAACGCCTAGCCCACGGGCATTTTGACGGTTCACCAGAAAAAGTAACCATGAGCTGGGCTAAAGAATGCAAGGATTTTAGCTTGGATCGCGGTTCCTGCAAATCCAACGCCGTATGCGGACATTTTACCCAAGTGGTATGGAAGGACACGAAAAAGATTGGCTGTGGTGTGGCGGTATGCGAAGGCCAAGGGCACGCTGAAGTATGGGTATGCAACTACGATCCACCTGGCAACGTAATAAAAACCGATGGAACCGGCAAGAGATTGCCCCTGAAACCGTTTTGACGCAACAAAAAATTATGTTTTCAGCACAGACGGCCAGCAACCTTTATGCCAGCTGTTATGTCAATCCCCTATAAGGTTTTCTTCTGTCACTGCCAAATTACGCATCGCAAATAAGCCTTTCCCGTGGTCTCATTTTTAATGATGGAAACAGGGGAATTTTGTTCATTTGGCTCTTCCGCGGTAAAGGTTCCTGTGGTGGTCCAATATTTGTAACCGTAAAAATCATTCGCGGTCTCGCTTCCAGGAATAAGAGCGAGCTCAAATTCTTCTAGATCTTTGTTTGTGGGCAAATTGGCGTTAAGACTCGCACATAGGGCTATTGCTTCATTTCGCTCCATATCAGATACTTTATTATTAGTTTTAATATCGTCACTGATAATAAACCTCTTACTCGGGACCATTCGTGAGGGTCCCAGACTACTATGATCAACCGAAGTCAAAACGGCCTTTTGCATAGTGGATGCCAACTCTAAAAAGCTGGGCGCATTCTCCAAAAGATAGCTTTTGAGGAATTCAACAATGCTTGAAAGTCTATAAGCGCGTTCTTTAACGAGAAAATCTTGGCATTTTTTTACTACTCCAAGCGAAACCCGTTCGTCGGAACTAAATGACGCGTCGGCAAACACCATGAACGTTCCCAGTTGCTCTTTGTTCGAAATTTCTATTTTTTCAACAACCACCTTTTTAAATCGTTCTAGCGCATAAAAACTGAGCTTTTCAAAAAGCTGTGCCGTCTTCGCCCAATTTTCTTCCACATTTTTGGAAGCAAAAGGATCAAATTGCTTGTCATATATGAGTCGAATAATTTTTAGGAAAACCGCTTCGTCAATTTCCGCAAGCGGAATTTCATTGATTTTTGATTCCTTGCACTTGCCAGCCAGCATCGCTGCAAACACTTCGCTCGCGCGGCATAAGGTAAACTTATCTATCGGAAAGCGTGTTTTATTCACAAAAAAGGCCACGGTATTATCTAGTATTTTGAACCTGATTTCTTGTGCTTTAAGTTCTTCGAGAAACTTGAGATCCCCTTCGCTAGAAAATTCACTCGAAAATGCGCGTAATGAGGCGAGTGCCACTATGAATACTGCCACAAAAAAGGTTTTCATATGCTCTCTCCATTTAACTTGGATTTGGTAAGAGTGCTTAATCGTGCTTTTCCCTGCAAGGATAGGTAAAAAGGACGGCGCTGTCACTTATATATAGTGTCTTACCCTGGTGGCTTTCGGCCAGGTGTTTTTTTATTACTTCTAAGCGGTCCGTGTTGTCACAACCATAACTATGGTTAAAAGTGCATGGCTTAAGCGGGCAAGAATAGGAGATTAGCGACGAATATCCTGAGCGAAGTGACACTAGTGCCGCACTATCACTGCTTTCATTCTGATTTTGGCAGGCTTCAAATCTATATTGCACGATGCCTTCACATTTTGCGCCGAATCTTGGGCAAGATAATTTGTTTATTTGACCTCCGTGAGCGAGCACCATATGAGCGGGGATCCTGCCAATAGCGTGATCGAATTGGCTATCACAAAATTTATCAACTTCTGTTTTAATGAGTCGCCGGCAGATGGGGCATATAGTTGCCATGGAATTATCCACCAAGAAAAAATCGTCTTTGGAATCGAACTTGAAGGTAAGCCATTTCCACTCAAAATTTTCTGGACAGATTTGTTTTAGCTTTTGACAAATAAAAAAGTCTGCAGCTGTCCGCGCAATTTCTATGTCGCTATCGGCTACTTCATTATGACAAATAAAATGATGCATTACCCGTGCAACATCGTAAGAACAATTGATAAATGTTCTCCCGTCGCTGTCAACCTCCTTTTTAAAGTCTCCCCTAAATAAAGCTTCAAAATAATCGCAGCCAGACTGCTCTAAAACTTGCCAACTGATATCAGCTCGATACCCACCCATGTTAAGCTTTATAATTTCATTAGATTTCCGCTTTTTCTCGGTATCTGTGGCCATGGTCGAGAGACCAAAGAAAAATAGACATATAAAGAGGGCAAGGCTTTTCATGGTTAATACATCTAACAAAAGGGGTTTACCTATGAACCACTTGCCATCCAAATTTAATCCCAAGAAGTTTTTGCTTAAGAGTGTGACATTGCTAAACTGTCGTAAGTCCCTAGGCTCTGTTGACATTCTGTTTCCGGCCCCATTTTGGTCTAATTTTTCCCCATGTGACTTCGATTTTTTGGAAATATGCCAGATATTCCCGGCAAAATCGAAGTCACATGGAAAAAAATTATCCTCAAAATGGAATCCGAAAACAAAATGTCAACGGAACCTAGAATCAAATGCCTTTTAACCAATTTGGCGAACGTCGGGCTAAACCACTTTAGCGGCAATTTTTTCAAATTTAGTTTTTTCGTCCGCCGCGGCTCGCACTGTGGCCATGCCCATTATGCCTTCCGCCCGTATGGCGATCCCCTTTACGCCAACCACTGTTATGGCCACCACGCACTGAACCATAGGGATGATTCGATCGATGCCACCCATTGTTCCACCCACCATAAAAATAGCCGGTGCCGCTAGGTTTTTCGTAAGGGCCATACCCATATCTGCCCGTTCTTACAATACCGAGAGCACCAGGGTTCACGCCATCAGCCGGAATGTTTAGGCATGACTGAGTTGCGGGGTCGAAGGTGCAAGTCCAGTTGGCAAAGATGAAATCCGACGCTTGTTCTTGAAAATTGAGGTCCGGTCCTAAATCCCCTTCATCAGAGATCAGGTTAGCCGCATACAAAGAAGACGCGCCAATCAGCCATAAAATTAAAAGTTGCTTACCAATCACGATAACATCCTATTTAAAGAAATGAATCAATTTAATAATGTCACCTTACGAAATAACAAGGTTTAGTGCAGCAAAAAACATCATGTAATTATGAAAACTAGAAAGTAAATTAGATATTGTTATGAAAAATATTAATAATTTCACAAGTCACGTTAGTCTTTCTCACGGGATCGCGGTTTGGCTCATTGTTACCATGAGAAGCTTTAGTCGTTCTTAGCCTCGAGAATTTTACCATGGCATCGAAGGGTTTATTTCGGTCGACAGGAGTTTCTGCCAACAAGCCTACACGGGTTTCGCCGTCCGATGCGTTATATGTGCCGTGAGCGTGAAAGATGTTACTTATAGTATTTACCGTGACCATGGCAAAGTACGGGAGATTGTCGTCCACAAAATAAAGAGCGTTCTGTGACGCAATATAAGACAAAACCGTCAGTTCATTCTCGTCGTCACCATAACATAGGAAAAAATCAGGGATCTCAAAATCTTTAGGTTTATCGGTTTGTGCAATACTCGTGGTGGCCAAAAAAATCGTCGCGGCAATGGCAAAAAGTCGGCGCATGCTTCCTCCCGTATATACAGCGTATGTCATAAAGATCCGAACCATTAAGCTTGTTTCTTTGGCCAATATTTGGTTCGCTACCAGCGCTAATATGCCAGATATTATCGCTCATCGCTCACCAAATCTTGCCCAAAGCTCCTGCGCTTACCGATTCGGATCTTTATGACATACGCTGTAAGCATTATACCAATCATGCCTTGAGCCATTCTTTAAAATCAAACGGCTTTTTAGCCAAATATTTTTAGTGATGACCCGATAAAAGATTCTTGATGTGCTCGTTGTTCTTCGCAAAATCCATCGGTGAACAGCCTCTACGATCTTTCATGTCGTTTTTCGCGCCATATTTAAGCAGGATTTTGATTAGTTCTTCATCGGCAGTATAAGCGGCAATCATGAGCGGTGTTGTGCCACTGCTATTTGCTTCATTGGCCGAAGCACCTTTGCGCAAAAGAAATTCCGCCGCCAAAAGTTCCCAATCGATTAGGCGCCGAAAAAACATCTTTTCGCAAATCGTATTAAGCAGGGTCATTAACGATTCCGTTGCCAAGCTAATGGCTTGAATCATGTCCGGGTCTACGCCAGCGTAGTCCATAACACATTTGTCATCGTTGATCGCTTTCGCATCGGCGCCGTAGTCCAAAAGCATTCGAGTAAGGCCGAGGTCGCCATTTCGTACAGCAGCCATGAGCGGCGTTAATCCTGATTTTTCGTCCTTTTCTTCAACATCCGCGCCATCTATTAGTTGGTCTTCAATAAAGTCCAATTCAATGTCGGTAAGCGGCCGATTAAATGATGACAGCAAATTGCCGAAGGTATAGTCAGCTTTCGATAGCTGTTTTTGCAATTCCTTCGGAAAGGCTATTTCGATTTCGCTCGCTGGCGATTCTTCTTGAGGGAGTGTTACATAACCCTTTCGCCGGTCGCTTGCTTTTCCCGTCGCGCATAAAAAAACTACCATTAGGGACAGAGCAGATTTCATTGTATGTGTCTCCGCCGAGGAAGTTCATCGTCTAAACTGAACTGCGTCACTGTACTCTGATAATCTTGGGCTGCAACGCTACTTGGTTGGCTTCCTTGACTATATCGAACAAAATGCTTTGGCAGTGATAAGATGACATTAATTCTTGCTTGGTTTTTTCAATAGTATTGAGAAATAACCCATATTCGATTTGATCGATATTGAAAGCTCTTTGCGCATTAATGAATCGTTGGTAAAGTTCATCGAGATCTTGTTCTTTTTTATCCACAACCGGCGGCGAGGCATCCGTTGCGCCATCCGCCTTTGGTGGGTTTGATGCGATAAGCGTATTGTTCAGCTTAGCGTCGCCAGCCGTGGCAAGTTTTTTCGCGATGGGTACGGGCACAACGTCTCTGAAACTCTGGAAGGCTTCTTTGAGCGGCTTGTCCTCGAGAGCCACGGCACGCACCGGTCCGAGTTCAGGATGAAAGGAATGTTCCATCATAGGGAAAGCCTGTTCCAAAGCCTCTTTTGATTTGAAACCCGGTAGCAATTCTTCTCGCAGGCTTCGTTTGATCTCCGCCTGTTTTTGCTGTTGGTCTTCAAGAGCCGCGGCCAAATCATTGATGGCCTGTGCTATATCGCCTAAGGGGCCCACGTCACCCACGATCTTCGTTTTGTATTGGCCGCTTTTTATATTGCGTAGGACTTGCACCAGGGCTTCGCTCGGTACGTCTCGTTCTCGATAGAAGGCCATTACCACGGCGATTAAACCGATCACCAGGCCGGCGTCGATGAACAATCGGGCATAGGCGATTTGAGGTGACACATCAAGGGTGATGAAAAACCCTACTATGGCGGCGAAAACCACGATAGCAGCTACGGCGATTATGATATTCCTACGGCCTGTCACGGTGAACCTTTTCTTAATTTTCTTTCACGGGTCTCTACCAAGAAGCGTCCGATGAAGCAATGCTCCTAGGTGCTGGCACTAGAATATCAAGGGTTTTTTCGGGATTCAAAAATACAGCACTTAACTAGGGCAATTCGAAAACGAGGCCAAAGGTCCACATGAGCGGCAGACCGGTTCCCATCACGTCCTTGGCGGAAAACACCAAGCCTCGGCGGCCGAAGTTATCTATGCTGGTATAGGATAATTCACCCTTCAAATAGACATGCTGAAAAAGCCCGCCACTGTAGGCGCTTTTAACGGCGCTTGGTTCCAAAAAATCCATCATCAGCATCAGGCCCACTGCTGCCTGATAGCCAAAGCCGAAGCCAACGGATTTGTTAGCGACGCCGCTCGCATTGGTGACGTCGCTTTTTTTCCCCGGCGTAAATATATAACCATGTCCGATCAAAGCAG
Source organism: Myxococcota bacterium (assembly GCA_035622215.1). GTDB lineage: Bacteria > Myxococcota > UBA727 > UBA727 > JABDBI01. The sequence goes on from DASPVU010000034.1 coordinate 7,021, forward strand.
CGCGAACATAAGGTACCAAAGGAAAATCCTCGGCATAAGGATTAAATATATAGGTTAGCTGTGGCCGAATCTGATACATGTGGAGCGCGGCCTTGGTATTGGGAATTGGTTCGCCGCAATCTGGTCGCCCATTGGCGTCTAGTTTCACGGCCTGGCCCGTTTTAAAGGTATAGCCAACGCCAAATCCTAACTGTAGGCTGCCAAAGCCGTCCCATAAATGCCAATCGAATTCCGCACCCAAGAGAGGATTAATCGGGCCTTCTTTGTCCTTGGGATCGCGGCGAAAATAACATTTATAAAAAGGAAAAATATTTTCGCCTGAGCTCAATTTTTCGCTGTCTAAGTCGGGGCGATACATCGCGCCCAAAAGACCAACATTCATCTGTGCCAATTCCGCGCGGCTTTCTAAAGAATCCATAAACGAAAGACCCATGAGTAAAACCATGGCGTTGGTCGGCCACGTTTTTTTCGAGCGCAATTTTATCAACGTTAACCATGCGGCTAATACCAGGAGCAAAAACATTGTCGAAGAGCCATTGCTTTGTTGACAGCCAATCAATGGGCCCGCGCCATCGTAACTATTGAGAGGATATCCGCCGCGTACCGGGTTTCCGTGTTTGGTTTCGGACCATTTGGTGGGCTCGTTATTTTCGTCTTTCAAACGAACCACGAAACTATAATTAGTATTGTCTTTTAAGCCCGAGATGGTGACTTTTTGTGAACTTGATCTCTCTATCTCGGCCCCACAACTTCCATCTTCCTTAATCTTTACCGAATCACCTTCGCTATAGCAGGTTTCGATAGTTACGGCTCCGGCGGCGTTGGAATACACAACAACGAAGCTGATTTCTCCATTGAGAGCGCTTATTTCGTCAATCTGATCGATCTTGGCCAATTTGGTGTTGAAGCTAAAGAGCGCATAGGCCACTAAGTCTTTGCCACCATCACCTTCGTAAATGCACAGCATTCGCTGGCCCGAAGCCCCCCCTCCTTTTTGGGAGCAGGCGTTGTCGGATAGAAATTTCCCAGCAGGAATTTTTGGTTCTTCCTTGGTAAACTTGCCCATCGTCTCTGTGCCGTCGGCAAGGCTTGGGTCGCAATTTGATTCGGGTTTGCCGGTAGTCTTGTCGGCTTTTTCTTTGGCATTGACCATCTTGTAGCGAAAATCACTCGCTTCTTGTAACGCCTTTTGTGGAAGTTCAATTTCAACCGGTTGTTCGGACTTGCAATGCGCTCGGCCGAAGTTGCCGCCCATTTTTATGCTGGCACGCTCGGCCTCGGCCAAAAGAAGATTGCCAAAAGACATAACCACGAGCAAAAAGCGGCTGCTTGGCCACGTAGATTTCAAGCGTCGTATCATGAGACGTTTACTCCAGCATGAGGGTTTCAGCGATGCGCACCGCATTCAAGGCTGCCCCGGTTCGCAGATTATCGCTCGATATCCATAAACTTAAACCGTGGCTGGTCGCGGTGTTTTCACGCAGGCGACCCACGAGCGTTCGATCTTCGCCACTCGCATCGAGAGGCGTTGGATAGACCCCAAGGTCCAGACGATCCACCATCATAATGCCAGGAGCTTTAGTGAGAATGTCAAGGGCGTCATTAACTTTGATGGGCCTTTTCGTGCCCAGAGAAACCGCCATGGAATGGCCGTTGAATACGGGCACACGCACGCAGGTTGCTTCCATGCGCAGCTCGCCTGCATCTAGGATCTTTTTGGTTTCTTCGATGAGTTTAACTTCCTCATCGGTTTTTCCTAAGTGATTGATTGAGCCCCGCGCGGGAATACAGGGCAAAACGTTAAAAGCTATTCGTTTGCCAAAGACCTGGGTGTCAACATCTCGCATGTTGAACAGATCCCTTACCTGCGTTTCCAGCTCGTCCGAGGCCGCTTTGCCTGCGCCCGAGACCGCTTGATAGGTGGCAACCACCACCTGGTCAAGCTCGGCCGCTTTATGAATCGGAGCAAGCGCCTGCACGAGCGGTGTTGCCACACAATTGGGGCTCGCAATAATGGTCGGAAAATCTTTTTGCAAAAGATAGCCGTTAACTTCGGGAACCACCAAGGGCACGTGTTCTCTCATGCGATAAGCACTGGATTTATCGATGCAAATCGTGCCTTTTTTCGCGAGCGGCTCAACCATGGCCAATGACACCTTGGAGCCAGCTCCAAAAAAAGCCAGGTCTGCGTCGATTTGGTCCACTGATTTGAGCTCTTGCACCACCAGCTCCTCGCCCTTAAAATCTATAACCGTGCCTGCCGAATTGGGCGAAGCGAAAAGCGCTAAATGAGACAGCTTAAATGATCGCTCTTCCAATATGCGGACCAGCTCGCGGCCTACCATGCCCGTCGCGCCGATCACGGCTACCCGAGGATTTTTTAAAGCTCGACGCTGTTTATCCATCTTTTTTAATCCTACCGGCCCCACGGTGACGCAAGGCTGCGCCAATAAAGCCCTTAAACAGTGGATGTGGGTCATTTGGCCGCGAGCCAAATTCTGGGTGAAACTGGGTGCCAATGAAAAATGGATGATCCGAAAGCTCGATAATCTCCACCAAGTTAACCGCAGCGCAGCGTCCGCTCACTTTAAGGCCTGCGGCCTCTAGCTGGCCGATGTAGTGGTTATTTACCTCAAAGCGATGACGGTGGCGTTCGCATACTTCCGATTGGCGATAGGTGTCATAGGCCAAGGAATCTTTGGCGATCACGCAAGGATGGTCGCCCAGGCGCATGGTGCCGCCTTTCTTGCGCACGTGAACTTGGGTCTCCATCATGTGAATCACTTTGGAACGTGCATCTTGTCTAAACTCTTCGGAATCGGCATCGCTGAGCTTGGCCACGTTGCGGGCAAATTCGATCACTGCCACCTGTAGACCCAAGCAAATGCCCAGATAAGGCAGCTTTTCTTCGCGGGCGAATTGCACGGCCGCCATTTTCCCTTCGATGCCGCGTTCGCCAAAGCCGCCTGGTACCAAGATGCCATCTACGCCGTTCAAGCGATCTGCCACTGTGGCGAGGTTTAGCTCTTCGGCATCAATATAGCGAAAGTTAATCCGCGCTTCGTGAGCGATGCCCCCATGAATGAGGGCTTCGTTGACGCTTTTATAGCTCTCAATCAGGTCAACATATTTACCCACCACGGCAATTTCTACACTCGCCTTGGGGTTCTTAAAGCGATTAACCACGTTGAGCCAATTTTGTAAGTCTGGCTTTCGCGCCCAAATATTGAGGTGATTGACAATGATCTCGTCAATACCTTCGCGGTTAAGCATGAGCGGCACTTCGTAAACCGTATTAACATCGGTGCAATTGATGACCGCCGACTTATGCACATTGCAAAACAGCGAAATCTTTTGCTTTATCTCATCGGGCACCGGCAATTCGGAGCGCAAGAGCAAAATATCTGGTTGGATGCCCTGGCTTTGCGCTTCCTTTACTGAATGCTGGGTGGGCTTGGTTTTAAGCTCGCCGGCGCTCTTGATCAAAGGAACATAGCTTACGTGGATGACGATGGAATTTTTGGGGCCGATTTCAGCACGGAATTGCCTGATTGCTTCAATAAATGGCAAAGATTCGATATCGCCAATAGTGCCGCCTACTTCGCAGATGAGCACATCATGGCCCACCGCCGCATCAACAATAGCCTCTTTGATCAAATCGGTAACATGGGGGATGACTTGGACGGTTGCGCCTAAGTATTCGCCATTCCTTTCTTTTTCCAAAACGGCCTGATAAATTTGCCCTGCGGTTTTGCTATTTTTTTTGCCGAGATTCTTTCCTAAGTAGCGCTCATAATGGCCTAAATCCAAATCGGTTTCTGCACCATCTTTGGTGACAAACACCTCACCATGCTGAAAGGGATTCATGGTGCCTGGATCGACATTGAGATAGGGGTCCAATTTCAATATAGAAACATCCAAACCCCGGGCCTGTAACAAGGCACCGATTGAGGCCGAGGTTATCCCTTTGCCTAAAGAACTAATTACTCCACCTGTAACGAAAATATATTTTGATTCATGTTGTTGCATTCATTCCACCATTATCCCGTGCATCGTTAATTAATAGCCCATGAGGTGCTAGGTGGCTAGAGTGGATATTTAGATTCAGAGGTATCAATGCATCGGAGCTATGTTGCAAAAGAATGGATTGATTCATTTTTAGTTGACCCAAAAACACCGCTTCCCAAGGACGCGGAGCAGCGATTCTTTTTAGTGGTTCGCATCGCCAAAAATGAGACGGTGGCGGTTTTTGATGGCTTCGGGCGAGAAATTCGGGGAGTCTTAGACAAGAGCGCAAACCATGCTGTTTTTCGGGCAGCCACCATGATCGAAGCGCAGCCGGTCAAAACTGAGATTGTGCTCATACAAGCCGCGATCGCTTACACAAAGATGGAAGAAACCATCCGCCGGGGGGTAGAATATGGCGTGGATCGTTTCATCATCGTTGCCGCGAAAAATAGTGAGAGATATTGTTTTGATAAACTTGTGACCAAGAAAGAACGATTGACGCGGATCGCCTGTGATGCATGTCGACAAGCGGGTCGGTATTTTCTTCCCACCATTAGTTTTTCCAAGCATATCGACCACATGATTAAAGAAAACGAGAACTCCGTGGGTTTGGGCGTCTTTGGCGACACAACATCCAACACTCTTCTGTCGCATGTGCTTAAAGGCGCAAATGTCGTCGAGGACGGATTTTATATTGTGGTGGGACCAGAGGGAGGCTTTCAACAAACTGAACTAGATGCCTTGAGGCGAGCCGCCTTTATCGGTGTTAAATGGGCACCTTTTGTTCTTCGCACCGAGCTTGCTGCCATTGGTGCCATTGCAATTTTTCACGCGTTTTCTGGGAGAGCGTAATGTCAACGCCATCGATTTTTCGGGTTATTTTCAAGGACGTTGCTGACTTTTCTATTGTTATAGTTATTTCTTTTCTTTTTACTATGGCTATCTATCAAATGTTGCCCAGTTTTACGCGCGTGGAATTGTCATTTTATTTTCCTGAGCAATATGTGGAATTATTTTATCTCAATCCTAAACTGGTCTTATGGTTTCTTGGCTTGAGTTTTGGCGTAACCTTCATCTATTTTTTATTCGGAGTTATGTTGTGCGGCAGCACACTGGGCGGTCGCGTTGCCGGTATTGTGCTGCTCAAGCAAAAAGAGCTCACCCCGGCAAGCCTAATTCAAGCGTTGTTGATGGCGCTCGGCGCATATTTGGGAGTTCTTTTCATAATGGTCGGTCCCCTTTCAGCGTGGTGGCTTGACCCACTGCACCGCGGCTGGTCAGAAAAATTAGCGGGCGTGGTTTTAGTGAAACGTCGCCCGTAACCGCTCGGGCATTCGTGTCGCCCCGCGGCTTGACCGCGGGCTCCAGCATATGATTGAGTTCGCTTTCTACTGGATACCGCGGTCAAGCCGCGGTACGACACAAAAGTGCTTCACTAAACGTATCGCCGATGGTATGTCATTTTTGTGCAGCGGAAAGTTTGGGCGTGCTTATGTCGTTGGCCATCTACATCCTTGGTGTATTTGCTGTGGTAGCGGTGATGCTGTCATCCTATTTTCTCGGGGAGCGAGGCAAAAATCACGGCCGAGACCGACCCTACGAGTCGGGAATCAAGTCATATGGCTCAACACGCCTTAAGTTTTTTACGCAATATTTTTTGCTGGCCATACTTTTTGTCATCTTTGATTTGGAATCGGTCTTCCTCTACCTCTGGTCTTCTGCCATTCGCGCAGTAGGATGGCCAGGTTTTTTACAGATGTCCTTTTTTATTGGGATGCTGCTCCTCGCCCTGCTTTATGCCTTTAGGGCGGGAGTACTTAACCTATTGCCGCGCTCTTCGAAAAAGAGATGGTTATGAATACGCTCACGACAAAAACACCGGCCCAATGGGTCAGTCCGCACTTCGTAAGCGGCAGCGCGGAGCATTTTCTTTTGTCTCGCCTACAAGATCTGATTGCCTGGGGCCGCAAAAACTCTGTCTGGCCCTTTAATTTTGGTTTGAGCTGTTGCTATGTCGAAATGGCCACGAGCCTCACGAGTAGATTTGATGTGGCAAGATTCGGTTCCGAGGTAATTAGAGGCACGCCGCGAGAGGCGGACGTTATGGTGATAGCGGGTACGGTCTTCATTAAGATGGCCCCCATCGTCCGAAGGCTTTATGAGCAAATGATGGAGCCCAAATGGGTTATTTCCATGGGGTCCTGCGCGAACTCTGGTGGCATGTACGACATCTACAGTGTGGTCCAAGGTGTAGATAAAATTCTACCTGTCGACCTCTACATCTCTGGCTGTCCGCCGAGACCAGAGGCCTTCATGGAAGGCCTTTTGCTGTTGAGGGAGTCGATTGGTCGAGAAAGAAGGCCGATAAGCTGGCTGTTCGGCCAAGAGCATGCAACCAAACCACCCATGGTCGCCATGCGGGATATCAAGCGGGCATCTCGCAGGGATGCGACCACCAATCCACCACCCGATAGAATGTGAGAAGCTCATGCAAGACGGAATAATTGAAGAGCTTCACCGCGCCTTTCTTAACGATATCCTGGCAGTACAAGAGACCTCCGATGGTATTCCGACGATATGGATTTCAGCCAAAGCGATCGAAGCAGTGTTAGGTCATATAAAGCAGGATGTCGCCCATCCCTATTCGATGCTCTACGATCTGACTGCCATCGATGAGCGGGATCGTGAACATCGGCGAGGGCAGCCAGAATGTGACTTCACCGTGGTTTATCATCTGCTTTCGCTCACGAGGAATCAGGATGTTCGGCTCAAAGTGCCGCTCAAAAATGCCAATCTCACCCTAGCCACAAGTTGCGGGATTTTCGCCAACGCTAACTGGTATGAAAGGGAAATCTTTGACATGTTCGGCGTGAATTTTTCTGGTCATCCATGCTTAAAGCGGCTTTTGATGCCGAGATCCTGGGTTGGTCATCCCTTAAGAAAGGAGCACCCGGCACGGGCCACGGAAAGCGAGCCTTATCAGCTATCGTGGGAGCAAGAAGAACATGAACAGGATCTTTTGCAGTTTAGGCCCGAAGAATGGGGCATGAAAGCACAAGATAATTTCCACGAATATCTGTTTTTAAACCTTGGCCCACAGCATCCCGGAACCCACGGGATCTTGCGTATTATTACTCAGCTCTATGGCGAAGAAATTGTAGACTCGGTGCTGGACATTGGCTTTCATCATCGTGGCGCGGAGAAAATGGGCGAGCGTCAGACTTGGCATAGCTATATCCCATACACTGACCGCATCGATTATTTGGGCGGGGTCATGAATAATTTGGCCTATTTGCTTGCGCTTGAGCAATTGGCCCAAATAGAAGTGCCGCCGCGCGCGCAAATGATTCGCGTCATGCTGTGTGAGCTGTTTCGCATAGCGAGCCATCTCGTGTGGTACGGCACCTTTGCCCAAGACGTGGGTTCACTATCGCCCGTTTTTTATATGTTTAATGATCGAGAGAATATTTTCGCCATCATCGAAGGCGTTACGGGTGGCCGCATGCACCCAAGTTGGTTTCGTATCGGTGGCGTGGCCCAGGATCTCCCCGAAGGATGGGAGAATGCCGTAAAAACCTTCACCAAGGGCTTTTTGAAAAATCTCAAAGACTATGATGTCCTCGTGATGGAGAACAGCATATTTAAGGCGCGTACCAAGGGTATTGGCGCCTACTCACAAGAAGAGGCGATAGAATGGGGAGTTACCGGACCGGGGCTTAGAGCTTGCGGCTTAGCGTGGGATTTTCGTAAAGCGAGGCCCTACAGCGGTTACGACAATTTCGATTTTGATATTCCCACTGCTGCAGGGGGCGATTGCTACGATCGGGGCTTGGTTCGCATCGAAGAAATGCGGCAAAGTGTGCGCATCATTGAACAATGTGTGGAAAAGATGCCGGGTGGTGCGTTTAAATCAGACCATCCACTTACGACGCCGCCAAAGAAAGATGAAACTTTGGTCAGCATCGAGACGCTGATCAATCATTTTCTCAACGTCTCCTGGGGGCCTGTAATGCCTGCGGGTGAGTCATTTTTCGGTATTGAGGCGGCCAAGGGAAACAACGGATATTATTTAATTAGCGACAAGAGTAACCGATCCTATCGCACGCGCATTCGCACCCCCTCATTTCCTCATCTCCAAATGGTGCCAAAGCTCTCTCGGGGGCATACTATATCTGATCTATTGGCCATCTTGGGCAGCATTGATTTCGTTTTAGCCGATCTGGATCGATAGCGAGGGGAGTGTTTTGTGTTGACCGATCAAGAGAAAGAAGAAATAGACAAAGAGATCGCCAAATTTCCCCACAAACACAACGCGTGTCTCGATGCGCTCATGTCAGTGCAGAGACATCGCGGCTATATCAGCGACGATACCCTGGTGGCGGTGGCGGATTATTTGGCAATGTCGGCGACAGAGCTTGACGGCATAGCGAGCTTCTACAATCTGATTTTTCGAAGACCGGTGGGCAAGTCCGTGATTCGTCTATGCGACAGCGTGTCCTGTTGGATAATGGGCTACAGGAAAATTGTTGAAGAAATAAAGAATGAGCTGAACATTGGATTTGGCGAAACATCGGCAGATGAAAAATTTACCCTCCTACCTGCCCAATGTTTAGGCGTGTGTGATAAGGCTCCCGCCATGATGATCAACGAAAAGCTTTATACTAATCTGAATAGCGAAGCCTTGAAGGAAATTTTAATGCAAGAAAGCGTGGGATCAGGCCATGATGCGACCTCTTACGGAACGGATGAGAAAAGACGGCCAGGCTCTAAGTCTAAAGGATTTCCTGTCGGCTCAGGGGTATAAAGCCTTCGAAAAGGCCAAAAGCCAATATAGCCCCGCTGAGCTAATTGAACTCATTAGAGAAGCCGGTCTTTTGGGACGGGGAGGTGCCGGATTTAGCACCGGTTTTAAAATGAGCGCCGTTCCTCC
>DASPVU010000035.1:0-6822 GCA_035622215.1 Myxococcota bacterium
CAACGCGCCGAGCAGGGAAAGCCTGTTCAGCTCACTCGGCGTGGCCATCCGGTCGCGGCCATTATATCCATTAAGGACTTTCAAGTTGTAAGAAAAAAAGGTCAATTTTTCGATAGATTGGTAGCTTTCTATGCGGATAACCCAGATAACCCGCTCGTTGATCAGGATCTAGAGCATTTAAGAACCAATGAGCCTCCAAGAGATTTTTCATGGGAGGACTAAACTATTTATTGGACAGCAACGTGATTGCTGAACCTGTTCGCCCGCATCCGAATAAAAATGTTCTGCGTCGCTTGGAGGCGCATAAAGGAGAACTTTGCTCAGCGTCTATCGTTTTTCATGAGATACTCTATGGAATTTTTCGGCTGACGGATTCCAAAAAAAAACAATATCTGACCAATTATCTGCGAGATGCTGTTCAACCCGCAATCCAGTTTTTTCCCTATGACCATGAAGCTGCAGTGTGGCACGCCAAAGAGCGTGCGCGTTTGGAAGGCATGGGAAAAAATCCATCGTTTGCCGACGGACAAATCGCGAGCATCGCTTACGTCAATTCACTAGTTGTAGTCACAAGAAATATCGACGATTTCCTAAACTTCGATGGCCTTCGTGTAGAGAACTGGTTCGTGTAACTGCTCGGAACTAGTCTTATCGCTATGTTCCCTAAATGCTTAATCGCATTAAATTTGTTGACGCCACGATTTTTGTCGTTATGGATTTATTAAAACTTACAGCGTATGTCATAAAGATCCGAATCAGTAAGCGCAGGAGCTTTGGGCAAGATTTGGTGAGCGATGAGCGATAATATCTGGCATATTAGCGCTGGTAGCGAACCAAATATTGCCCAAAGAAACAAGCTTAATGGTTCGGATCTTTATGACATACGCTGTATATTCGAGAAGCTCATGCATCAGACACAATTTTTTTTCGCGCTGCTTTTTCTTCTCACGTCGGCATTCACCCATGCAGGCGACTTATCCACCAATGCCGACACTAAACAAAACACCATTATGGCGAACGCAAATGCTAGCGATCGATCGATTGTGGTCGAGCTTTTTAATTTTGATGAGACCACGAAAACTGGCGTTACCCTTCATACGTATCTAAATATTCAGCTCGATGAAGCATTTAACGAAGAAAATGAGCCAAACGATCAATAAAACGTAAAACTATTTTAAGAATTTCTATGGCGGTGTTTCGCCGTCAGGCCACCGGTCTATGCTCTGCACCTAATCAAGGATCAATGAAAGATAAACCAGTATCCGGGTCCGTGGTTTTCACCATTCTCGCAGAGTCCACAGTAACCATGACTTCAAGCGTTGGCCAAACGTGTGCCTCTAAAATATGCCCGGCCTTCGCAGTTCCATCGGATAATCCCACAACTGCGTGCATATGGACTACCGGATTGCCGTTTAGTAAAGCAATGTTGCCAGTTAACGAAGCAACCTCAACCTGGTCTTTAATTGGGATTTTCTTGTACATTTTTTTCTCAGGCGAGAACCATGCCAGTGTCACGCTACGCAATGCACCGATTCCGGTGAAATGCGCGCTTGTTACATCATATTTTTTTGCAAACTCGGTGAGACCTGAAACTACCTCGTCTCCCTTGCTAAATATTACTGCATATTCCTTGCGTCCATTATCCTGGCTCAAAAGCTGAATTTTCATTCCGGGTGCTAAACCTCTTTTCGGTTGTAAGGGCGGAGCCATATAAGATTCGCTTTCCCCTTGGCCGGATGCAATCTTTGAGGGAAGCCCTGCCATAAAGATAACCCCTATTAAAATGAAAAGCGGAATGAGTTTCTTTTTGCACATCATAATTACCTCAAAAAGGTTATAATTTTCAACAACAATGACCGTGTTTGATGACCGATTGTTATAGACTAAGATAAAATAGCAATTGCGCATTATCTGTACAAGTTACTCGCGATCTGTCCAAAGAATCGGGGCTTGTACCAAGCGTCATTACCGAGCCAAATGGTTTCTTCTAGCCGTAGATTTCGCGTTTGAAGTGTTTTTTGTCGACTTTGAGTCGGTCGATTACGTCGTGGACCCATTCCATGAAACGAGGTTTCGGGGCTATACCCGATTCTTCGGCGTGTTTTTTTTGCCATTTGGTGATGGCGGGGCCGCAGGCAAAAAACAAGGTGTTTTGTGGATGTTTGACTAATTGCTGCACTTGCTCAAAGGATGGTCGGCCGTGGTGGTAATGCTCTCCATCTCTATTATTAATATGCTCCTGAGTTATAAAATGTTTTATCGTAAATTGCTCTGGATATCGCTTTTGCAGGTTAATCAAATCATTGTGAAAGATGATATCTTTTACCGATTTATTAACGTCGATTAATGTGTGTTTAATGTGGGGATATTTTTGCTTGATTAGTTCGTCCTTAATAATGGAATAACTGGGTACGATGCCTGAGCCCGCCACCAAATGCATGACGTGATCGATGTGAGATGCAAGATCGTGAGGCATGATATAGGCGCCGGCATAGCCAGTAAATTCAAGCTCGCGACCGAGCAAAATATTAGACGCCAAAATCGGCGACAAGAGCGGAGGAAAAGATCCAGGGTAAGGTTCGTAGGCTTCCGGCTTGATGGTAATAGAGACATATTTTTCATGAGGCGCCGAGGTTAAGGAATAAGCTCTCACAGGTTCTTTTTTGCCCTTGGTGTATTCGAAAAATCGCACCATGTCCAAAATTTCGGGAAATTGATGGGGCGCAATACTGATAAACTGCCCCGCCAAATAATTCTTGTCTTGCTCGGAAACGTTGAGATGCAGGGTCCAAGTATCGGGCGTTTCCTGCTCAGCCTTAACTACGACTCCCCGCATCAGCCGAATTTTCTTGGTGGAGATTTCACTTTTTTTTATGTTTAGTTCTATGGTCATATGTTACAGCGCTTGTCTACTTTGAGGTTTTACGATAGTCCCAAAAAACCCCATGGACCATTTTTTTATCCCAATATTTCGGTGCGCCAAGGGGCTTTTTTAAACCTTTCGCTTTCACTTGTTAAAGTTTTTATTTATGCCAAAGATTCCAAAAAAAGCATCGAACTTACAAGCTCAGCGCCGGTGGATGTGATGGACAGCATGATTAATACCGACGTCCTCCACGGCGAAATGGAAACTTTAGGAAAACGGCCGATAAAAGTCTCTGAGCTTGTGGCCAAGCTTAAATTCGAAGTGGAAGAGAACCACCGTCATGTTTGTGTGGTGGGCGAGGTAAGCTCGTTTAAGCAATGGCGTTCGGGTCATTGTTATTTTGATATCAAAGACGAGCATGCATTAATGCCGGCTGTGATGTTTAGGCCACATTTTGCCAAGGTGCCATTTAAGATTTCCGATGGGTTAGAGGTGCTTTTTTCCGGGCGGGTTAGCATTTATCCAGCCAATTCCCGTTTGCAGATGATTGTGGAGAGCATGGAACCTTTGGGCCAGGGTGCGCTGGCCCTAGCCTTCGAACAGCTTAAGGCGAGGCTTTCGGCGGAGGGCCTGTTTGAGGCGAAGTATAAAAAACCCATTAAAGCGTTTAGTCAATGTGTGGGGCTAGTGACCTCATCTCATGGCGCCGTGCTTAGAGACATGGTGCGAATTCTTAAGAGTCGCATGCCACAGGTCGATATTCTTTTTACGCCGGTGCGTGTGCAAGGCGTGGGCGCTGCGGAAGAAATTGCCCGCGGTATCGCCTTGCTCGATAGCCTGGGCGCCTGCGACGTTATTATCGTTGGCCGGGGCGGTGGCTCATTGGAAGACCTGTGGGCCTTTAATGAGGAGATCACTGCTAGGGCAATTTTTAGGGCGAAAACTCCCATCATCAGTGCAGTCGGGCATGAGACTGACACGACGATTAGCGATTTTGTCGCCGATGTGAGAGCAGCGACGCCGACCCATGCCGCATCAATGGTGGTGCCAGAGCTTGTGGAGATCATGGCCCAACTGAGGGGCATGTTTCAGGGCCTCACGGCGAAAAAGCAAGCTATTGTCAAACATGCGCGTTTAGAGCTCGCTCAGGAAAGGCAGCGGTTAAAAGATCCGCGGGTGCTTTTATATCGACATTGGCAGAAACTCGATGAACACAGCAATCGACTTAACGATGCTGTCGCGTGTTTGCTTAGGGCCAAGAAAAACCGCTTGCTAGACGATAAAAACCAACTGCAGCAGTTCGCACCTTTTAGGCAATTGCGTTTAAAGAAGGAGGCTCTTTTTGCGCAAATGGCCGCGTTAATTCGCCTATGTCCTAAGATCGCCATTGACCAGGCGAAGGGAGACTTGAAATTCGCCCAAAACATGCTCCAGGAAACTGTGCGAACTAGGCTTGTTAAGTTGCGGCACAATTTTAGTCATTTGGTCATAGAGCTCGAAGCCTTGTCGCCGCTAAAGGTGCTTGGGCGCGGTTATAGTCTGGTGCAAAATGCCGATGGACACATATTGAGTAAAATGGACCATTTCCACATTGAACAATTAATTAGGATTCGCATTGAAGATGGCGTGGTTTCTGCCCTCGTCAATGGCAAGGAGGCTTAGGTGGCGCTGGATGGTAGTCTCAAGGACATGAGTTTCGAAGACCTCATGGCTGAGCTCAAAAAGACGCTCGATGTCTTAGAAAAGGGTGATCAGAGTTTGGAAAATAGTATGAAATCCTATGAAACGGGGGTCACTCTCGTGCGCCTTTTAGAGGAGAAACTCAAAAATATGGAAGGGCGCATGGAGGAGATTCTGGCCGATGGCACCATAAAGAATCTTGAGATCGAAGTGGGCACGGCGGATGAAAGTAAGCGGATTTGAGCTTTCTCAGCTCAAAGAGCAATTCGAATTGGCCTTGATTGGAGCAGTTAATCGGCCAAGATCCGATGGCGATTTTTACTCAAAGCGCTTGCAAGAAAGCATCAACTACGCGGTGTTTTCATCGGGAAAGCGACTGAGACCCTTGTTGGTTTTAGCCACGGCGCTGTCCTATGAGGCAAAAAAACCAGCTGTCGACCTGCTCAAACTGGCCATGCCAGCGGCATTGGCGGTCGAACTGATCCACACCTATTCTTTGGTGCACGATGATTTACCCGCCATGGACGACGATGACTATCGACGAGGTCGTTTCAGCGTTCATCGCCGGTTTGACGAGGCGCTGGCCATTTTGACGGGTGATGCCTTGCTCACCGATGCTTTTTGGTTTGCTTCGTCGATCAAAAATAACGCGGCAGAAATCTGTCGCGAGCTTGCGCGCATGGCCGGCTCACGAGGCTTGGTGGCGGGGCAGGCTGAAGACTTAAGTGAGGAAGCCGGCTTAAAGAATCTCGATCGTTGGTTATCGATCAACCAGGCCAAAACCGCACGTCTTTTTGCCACATGCGCGAGCATAGGCTTGCTTGCTGTGGATGCGCCGCCGCAGCCGACCGAACAGGCTGCGGCCTTCGGTCAAGCTTTTGGCCTTGCCTTCCAAATCCAAGACGATCTAACAGACGAGCAAGGATGCGCCAAAGCCACCAATTCGGCTACCCTTCTCAAGCTCCTTGAACAAAATATCTCTTTAGCGCGAGCAAGCGCCGAAAGCCTCCAAAACCCTCGCCTATTGCTAGACCTAATCACGAACACCTTATTTAATTCGTAATGAAATCAATAGCGTATTGGCCATTCTTAATCTTCGTCGGCGGCATTAAAGATGTGGGAGGGGTATCGCAGGTCGGTTTTTTGCTAAACCAAGGCTCGTTGGCGGGCTTTTCGGCCGGTGGGTGATCATTTCTATAATGGATGTCGTGAGTGTTCTTTCTGGTAAAGCCTCTACCGCACTTTTGACACTTATATTTGATTGTGGCTGGTCGCCAGTCTGGATTATCGTTAAGAAAATTTGAATGCTTGGCCGTGAGATGATTTATCACATCGGACAATCGAGAATAATGTTTTGCGCAGCCGGCGGGGCACTTAAGATTTCCCGTAGACCGCTTAGAAATCGATTTCCCAGTTTCACTGTAGCCGACGGAAGTCCAGCGCAAATTACTATTACGAGCTGCAGCGTACACTTCATATTCATTTGCCGACCATGTTGGAGAGAAGTAGCTTAAGCCGCAAAAACAGGTCAATAACAACAAAAAATAGAATTTTGATTTTGTCTTTGTCATATCATTTAATCCTAAAACAAACCCCTTAGCCCTAATGCCAAGGTGGCGGAGCGGTAAGCTATTACGAAGAATGGGCAGGTAAATAGGGCATGGGCGCTAGCTCGCAGGCCGAGCAACGCTGCGGGCGAAATATGAATAATATTCGTGGTTCCTGTGTTTTTGGTTGTTGCCGGGACCTACCACCACGGCGGCGGTGGCATTTTTCATCTTAGTTCTCGGCATCTACGAATTATTCATAAGAAACTGCCAGAGCGACTAATTCTTTTCTATTTTTATATTAAGATGGATATTATCACGCACAGTTATTGTATCATGTACACTGAGAGTCTGTTGATCGCTGCTAGAAGAAAATGGTACCCGTATTTTTCCTTCTTCTGTCACGTAGATGTTGTGTACATCGACGTATAGCATCCCCTCTATTTTACCTAAAGCGGACGCAATTGCTCCCATCGTTATACCAGGCTTGCTTTCAACAAGCGCATAAAATTCTGTCGGCTTAGCTTCAGGAGGGACTGTGGCTACGGCGAATTGCATCCCTTCAGGTAACTCGACCGCTAAAAATATATGACGATTTTCGATATGCAGCCTATGCTTAAGCAATTCTTTTAGTCCATACACGTTTATCCGTTCACGAACCACGGGTATCTTCCACCACTCAAATACTTTTTTGGCCTCAACTTTTCGAGATAGCAGCTTTTCTATCGG
>DASPVU010000036.1:0-14206 GCA_035622215.1 Myxococcota bacterium
TGTGCCTATAAGGATATCGGCGCGTCCCTCGTGCATGGCGCTTAAGGTAGCCACAAGGCGGCGCTCGCTTTGCACCACATCCCGATCCAATCGAAGCACTTTGGCATCTTTAAAAAGTTCTTTAACCTCTTCTTCCAGACGCTCAGTGCCTAGACCCAAGAACTTGATGCTGTCATTGCGGCAATTTCGGCACACAATGTGAGCAATTTCACTGTGCTGGCAAAGATGGCACAAGAGCCTTCGGCGGCTGTGATAATAGGTGAGTCCAACACTGCAGTTTGGGCATTCCACCATGTGGCCGCATTGGTAGCAAACGCCAAACTTCGCATAGCCTCGCTGATTGAGAAACAATAGTATCTGTGCGCCCCGATTCAAGGTAGCCGTCATCTCCTCCATCAGGGGGCGCGAAATGATGCAGATTTTTTGGCCCGCCGTCTTGCTTTGGTCCTGTGTGCGAAAATCCACATCTTGAGCGCGCTCTTTCAGATCAATAATGGTTACGGTGGGCAGGGGGCGGTTCTTATGAAAACGATTGGGTAATGTTAGGTGAAGCAGTTTACCTTTTTTTGCGTTGACCATGCTCTCAAGCGATGGGGTAGCACTACCCAAGATGATGCGCGCGCCTTCGTTTTTGGCGCGCCATAGAGCCAGATCTCTTGCGTGATACCTAGGTGACTCCTCTTGTTTCAAACTCGTATCGTGTTCCTCATCTACTACGATGAGCCCGAGCTCTGGCATGGGTGCAAAGATGGCCGATCGGGCGCCGATAAGAATTCTTGCCTTTCGCCGCAATAATTGAAAAATAGCGTCGCGCTTTTTGGCGGGCGTTATATTCGAATGCATAACCAGGGCCTTAAGACCCAAGGCAGTTTCTACTCGTTTTACTAGCTGCGGCGTTAAGGAAATTTCCGGCACGATAAAAAGCACCGATTGGTTATTTGCCAGTACCGCTTCGGCCACCTTGATATAAACATGGGTTTTTCCTGAGCCTGTCACCCCTTCTAGCAAAAACGCCTTTTTTTCGTTGTTAAGGATCTCTTGCGCGGCATCTTCCTGCTCAACGGACAAAGCATCTTTCTTAATCTTTTTGGCTTCTTGTGTCCCGGATTTTTCCCGCGGTTCTATTTCGTTACGCGGAACCGCGAAGTGGATGCAAGGACCTAGGCTATTAAAATAGTAGTAGGCGCAGAATTTCATTAACTCAAATTGCGCCTCTGTGATTACCGGCTCTTGATCAATGACCTGTAAAATATCTTTAATTTTCAGACTAGGTTGCACCGAAGTATCACTTACTTCATCGAAGACGACACCAGTTAAAAGGCGACTCTGCAAGCTGACCCTTACTCTTTTGCCGATCACCGGGGGCGCACTAAGAGCCTCGGGGAGACGATAGGTAAAAAGCCCATCGTTATGCGCTACCTTAAGTGCAACCCGCACGAATTTTTCCATGGCAGTTCCGATCGTGTCGCCCCGCGGCTTGACCGCGGGGTCCAGCGCAGTGTATGGACCCCGCGGTCAAGCCGCGGGGCGACACAGTCTGTGAGTTCCAAAGATAATTGGCAGGAGTCCAGCAGAAAAGCCATGCTCTGTAAAGGTGATGCGCTAACGCGCCCATCGTTTTAATGTGAGCCAGTCGAATTGGTATCCGCATTTTTTGCAGGTCATATGATTGCAGCCATCATTTTTTTCAATGTTAACTTTACAATTGGGACATTTTTTTATCAGTTCTTTTTTCATTTGTTGCTTAATAAATTTATCATTTAAAAAAGTATCGCAGGCGTGTTTGGGATGCATGAGACCGCATTTAGTGCAATGAGAACACTCGCAGACGAAGCAGGTAATGTGAGTCTTCTTTTTTGGATTAATGGCACCGCCGTGGCAGTCTGGTCGATGGCAATGGCTGAACTTGGGACATTCACTTAATAACCTCTCCGTCTCTCTGATTTTGAGCTCTACCAAGGCGCTCGGTTTGATGTCGAAATCTGCAAGTTTTTCAAGGTCGATGTGCCTATTACAGTCTTTAGCCGGGCAAATGAGCGCTTGATCTTTATTCTCCGTGGCGTTTTGGATGGTAAATAGAGCACAATCCCGGCAGATGCGATGGCCACAATTGGCTAAATCAACGTATTGCTTATCTTCTTTGTCGTCGCAAAGACTAAGGCAAATCGTGCGTTGCTGGTATTCTTCTTCTTCGCTGGACGATTCCAGTTGATCAAGCAATTGCCCCAATAAGGTGTATTCGTAATTGTTCCATATTCGCTCAAGTGTTCTTTTTTTGACTTCAGGCAAGTAATCGCTAAGAAATTTAATGAAACCTTTCTTGTGAGCATTGGTATAGTCTTCACTTTTCAAGAGCCGTTTCACTTCCTTGTAGCCGTTTTTATCAAACCAAGCTCTGATGATTTTGTCCTGACCTATCCTTGGAGTAAGTATAGTGTAGCCATCTTCGTAAGGCTCCACATAGACCGCTCGCATGAGTGATGCGCCAGCGTCGATCAAGATCTGTGCCACATCATACGCGTCGGCTTTTAATGCTTCACCAAGAGGAGTTGTGCCATTGACCTTACTGCGCTGCTCAAGATCGATCAGCGCTTCCTCCGACGCGACTCTACCCTCAATAAGCAGAAGATTAGTAAGCTCTACGCCATTGACCCTAGATTGCGCTAACACATGAAGATAGTTTTCACGTTTCTCGGTGACAGAGAGGTCGAGCCCAGCGTGTATCGCGGCCTTTAAGCTTTCGATGTTTCCTTGAATTATGGCAGTTGCGACGCTTTGTCGCGAGATTAAGCTAATGGACTTGGGTTTAAGGTTCAGAAAAAAGTTTAAAATACCAAATTGATCGTTGGCTAAGGCGTGGTTAACACATGCCTCCAAGGCCGCCCGAGAAATTTTTGAAAGATCAGGTGCATCTCCTAAAGCTCGGAGCACTGATTCCCACTGGCTTTGCTCGCAGAATTTGGTCAAATCTGCTTGCGCGTTGGCTGCCACTAGTACACTTGGCATTGGTATCGATATTGTGAAAATAATAAAAAGGATTCGGCTTTTCATCGTCACCCCATGTCGACATTTATGAGTTTGCAAGCCGAACTCGCGGAAGAAATCCTTTATTTCGATACTATTCAATGAACCGTGTTACTGGATGCTCGCAATCCATTTGTGTCGCCCATCGTCATGGCGAGGAGCCATAGGCGACGCGGCCATCCAGGAATTAGCGTCTAGGCTTTTACTGGATGGCCACGCCCCTTCAGGGGGCTCCCCATGACGATGGGTAGTGATTTATGCAACAAAGCCGGAATAATCGTTGCTTGGGAGTGATATAGTAGCGGGAGTACTTTAGGGAGGATTTATGGGACGTCTCGGTTTCGCCTATCTCGCGTTTTTGGTGGTTGCAGGAACTCTTAACTTTGTGGCGTTTGCCGCTGGCGAAGCCGATCCGACCTTCGGCGATAACGGCAAGACCATAACCGATTTTTTCGGCAAGACCGATGTTTTGAGAAATATGTTTATTGATGGGAGCGGAAAGATTCTCGTCGGTGGCAGCGCAACGGGCGCGCGTACGCTCGATCACATTGCCATCGCACGCTACGATCGTGATGGCAAGCCTGACTTCAGTTTTGGCGATAAGGGCAGGGTTACGGCCAACAGGATAGCAGGAAATAAAGTGATCGAAAATGGCATCGAAGGCTTTGGCCTGCAATCAGATGGCAAGATCGTGGCATGTGTTACGTGGTATTATGGAGCTTCTACCGGTATTGGTCTTCTTCGATATAAAAACAATGGTTCCTTGGATGAAGCCTTCGGAGATGACGGTAGCGTTCTTACTCCAGACGAGTCCGAACGTAATGTTCCCTTGGCATTGACCATCGACAGCGACGACAAAATCGTCGTCGCGGCCGCCGCCCTCAAAAAGAATTCCGCTGATTCGGATTTCGCGCTTTTCCGATATAACGCTGATGGCAGCGCGGATCCGACCTTCGGTATTGATGGCAAAATAAGCACTAAAATAACTGATGGCACCAATGTGCCCCGAGCGGTAAAAATTGACAAAGCCGGTAAAATCGTGGTGGGTGGCTTTAGCGGTAAAAACAAATTCATTGTGGTGCGCTACCATGCTGATGGGGTACTGGACATCTCATTTGGTGAGGCAGGAATATCCACCATTACCTTTAACAAAGACGGCACAGACACTCTAAACGCCTTGACTATCCAGTCGGACGGAAAAATTATGGTGGGCGGTGACGTTCAAGTAGGTAGCATGGGCGGTTTGCGCATGATAGATTTTGGCCTTGCACGTTTGACTCGTCATGGTCGCCTCGATACTTCCTTTAATAAAACAGGCAAGGTAATAACGCACTTTGTTCAGCCGGCAGCCAGCAGCCTTTGGGCCTTGACCCTTGACGCAAGCGAAAAAATTATTGCGGTAGGCGACGCATCCATCGTTAAGGGTCTCGCTATTGCTCGTTACAATGTCGATGGAAGCCTCGATAAATCCTTTGGCGAACAAGGTAAGCTTGTGACCCCATTTGCCCACACCAGCCACTGGGAAGCCGTCAGCTTACAAGAAGATGGCAAGATTGTGGCCGGCGGCTATGCCTTTAATGGCAAGCACTACGACATAGCGCTTGCTCGATATCTTAATTAGTCGCTCACGGAATTGTGGCTGGCCGTGTCTTGCCATCGCTTTTGGATCTGCAATTAATGCTGAGTTTATCGAAGGTCGATAATGACCGAGGGAGCAGATCATGGCGGTTGAGCTCAGAAATGGTAAGGTTACGCAGGTAATTGGGCCCGTGGTTGATGTGGAATTTGCCCCTGGCGCCTTACCTGCGCTGCTTACTGCCGTTACCGTGACCAACAAGAGTTTAGGCGAAAAACCCGACAATCTGGTGCTAGAAGTCGCTCAACACCTGGGCGAAAATACCGTACGCTGCATCGCCATGGATGCGACCGAAGGCTTGGTGCGCAATACCCTTGCCAAAAATACCGGCTCGCCGATTAAGGTGCCAGTGGGCAAGGAAACCTTGGGGCGCATTCTCAACGTTGTGGGCGAGCCCATCGATGAGCAGGGACCGGTAAATGCTCAGAATATGTTGCCCATCCACCGAAAACCACCGGAATTTTGTGAGCAGAGCACGGACGTTTCGGTGCTTGAAACCGGGATCAAAGTCATAGATTTGCTGGCGCCCTATGCGCGTGGCGGAAAGATAGGGCTATTTGGCGGTGCCGGTGTAGGCAAAACGGTGTTGATCATGGAGCTCATCAATAACATCGCCAAGGGTCATGGAGGTTTGTCGGTATTTGCGGGAGTGGGTGAGCGAACCCGGGAAGGGCGAGATCTCTACAACGAGATGATCGAGTCCGGCGTGATTAAATGGGATGAAAAAAATCATCGTGTCGTCCCGAGCGAAAGTAAAGTTTCCCTGATTTATGGTCAAATGAACGAGCCGCCTGGTGCGCGAGCTAGGGTTGCGCTCTCAGGGCTCACCGTGGCGGAGAATTTCCGCGATAATTTTGGTCAAGATGTCTTGTTGTTCGTGGACAATATCTTTCGCTTTACCCAGGCAGGCTCGGAAGTGTCAGCGCTACTTGGCCGCATTCCTTCGGCTGTAGGTTATCAACCAACTCTGGCAACCGAAATGGGCGAATTGCAGGAGCGCATTACTACCACGAAAAAGGGCTCCATCACGTCGGTGCAAGCAATTTACGTTCCTGCCGATGACCTAACCGATCCGGCGCCAGCTACCGCGTTTGCCCACCTGGACGCAACCACAGTGTTGAGCCGCTCAATCGCCGACTTAGGCATCTATCCAGCGGTGGACCCCTTGGATTCCACCTCACGCATTTTGAGCGCCGAAGTGGTGGGTGAGGAACATTATCAAATAGCCCGCAAGGTCCAATCGGTTTTGCAGCGTTATAAGGAGCTGCAAGATATTATTGCGATTTTGGGCATGGATGAGTTGTCGGCCGAGGACCGCCAAACCGTAGCCCGCGCGCGTAAAATCCAGCGATTTTTGTCCCAGCCCTTCTTTTCCGCCGAGGCGTTTACCGGCGCTCAGGGCAAATATGTGAAAATTTCGGAGACTATTCGTGGGTTTAAGGAAATTACGGAAGGTCTTCATGATCACATTCCTGAGCAAGCGTTTTACATGACGGGTACCATCGACGAAGTATTGGCCCGGGCCAAAGAAGTTTAGGGGGCGAGTTATGTTGCGGCTCAATGTGGTGACGCCAGAAAGACCCTTTCTCGAAGAAGATTGCCAAGATGTGACCTTGCCTGCCTCCTTGGGCGAGATGCAAGTGCTTCCAGGGCATGCGGCGATTTTATCGGAGCTTTCAGTTGGTATTGTGTCTTATCAGAAGCGCAATAATGAAACCGTGCGCTTCATGGTAAGCGAAGGCTTTGTCGAAGTCGCGCACGATCGAGTTAATGTCTTATGCGAGCAAGCGCGTTTTAAGAGTGAGATCGACAGGACTTTAGAAGAGGCGTTGCTGAGAGACTTAGAAAGCAAATTGAAAATGACCGAAGAAGCAGAGAGCTCGCAAAAACGCCGCGTTGTTGAGCTTGAAAGGTGTGTAGCAAGGCTAAGCCTTTTCGACTAAACAGGCTCTAAGTCATGTCATGTATCTATTTGGACCACCATGCGACCACGCCCATGGACCCTCGGGTTTTCGCCAAAATGGAGCCCTTCTTTTTATCGCAGTTTGGTAATGCGGCAAGTCAAAGCCACCCCTTTGGCTGGGCAGCAGAAGATGCTGTGGATCGAGCGCGAATAGAAGTCGCCTCAGCTATTAATGCGCATCCGAGCGAGATCATCTTCACTTCTGGTGCCACGGAAAGCATTAACATGGCCATCAAGGGCTTGTTTTTACCTGTGGCCACGGTTCCTGGGCGTCATATTGTTACGTCTTCCATAGAACACGGCGCGACGAAGGAAGCGATCAACGCTGTTTTAGCGGCCGGCGTGTCGGTGACTACGGTGAAGCCAAATTCTGCTGGTATTGTCGATGAAGAGAGCGTTTTGAGCCACGTTCAGAGCGACACCGCTTTGGTTTCGCTGTTCATGGTTCAGAGTGAGATAGGCTCAATAAATCCCATCGCTAAGATGGGCCGAGCGCTCAAAAAGTGCGGTGCGCTATTTCACTGTGATGCGGCCCAGGCTTTAGGTCGCCTTCCCATCGATTGCCAAGAACTCAATGTGGATATGATGTCGTTGAGCGGCCACAAAGCTTATGGCCCGAAGGGCATCGGCGTTTTATATCTAAGACGCGGGATTTTTGACCGAATCTGTCCGTTGATGCATGGCGGTGGCCAAGAATGGCATAAACGATCGGGCACGCTCAATGTTCCAGGCATCGTAGGCATGGGCGAAGCAGCTCGCCTTGCAGCTCACGATTTCATCGAAGATGATCCGAGAATCAGAGCGTTGCGCGATCGACTCATGAACAACCTTTTTGTGCTCGACGGTGTGCATGTAAACGGGACGCTGAAAGAGCGCGTAAGTGGCAATCTGAATGTATCGTTTGATGGCATCGATGGAGAAGAATTAATACTAGCTATTTGCCAACAGGTGGCCGTCTCGACAGGCTCTGCCTGCAATTCCTACGGCCACGGCCCGAGCAAAGTCCTCGAAGAGCTAGGCATTCCCAAAGAACTTACACAATCATCTATCCGCTTTGGCCTGGGCCGTTTCACCACAATAGAAGAGATCGACTATACCTCCGACCTCATCATCAAACACGTAACGCTCCAGCGCCAAGCCCGCTAAAAAGTATCTGATCTAGGTTGCCAGCACGGCTCTGTTTCATTATATTTAGGTATGGATTCGTGTTTCGGTTTTCAGAATTTGAGGTATTATGAAAGTGACTGTGGCGGAAAGAGGGCAGGTAACTATCCCTAAAAAGTATCGCACTGAACTAGGCATTAAGCCCGGTTCGGTTCTTGAGATGACGCTGGATCACGGTGTTATTCATGTGGAGAAAATTACCCAACAGGATCCATTTGAGCAGGTTTTCGGTTGTCTTAAGAAATCTAAGACAACCGATGAAATTATCAGCGAGTTGCGAGGCAAACATTGATTACCGCGGTTGATACCAATATTTTAATTGATGTTTTCGGCGCCGATGAAAGATTTGGCAGAGTTTCCCAACAAGCACTGAAACACTGCGCCACCAAAGGAAGTCTTATAGCGTGCGATGTAGTTTGGATCGAAACGGCCACGGTATTTGCTAGCACCAAAGAATGCGAGCTTGCCATGTCGAAAATTGGAGTCGACTTTTCCGCAACGTTGATGGAAGCGATTGAAGCTGCCTCTGACGCTTGGCGTCAATATCGTCACAATGGTGGAAAACACAACCGAGTCGCTGCCGACTTTCTCGTGGCTGCTCATGCATTAAGACAGGCCCATCAACTTCTGACTCGCGATCAAGGCTTTTGTCGCCAATACTTTAGTAGCTTGGTGATTGTCGATCCGATTGCACCGGCGCCGTGACGGACTGGTCAGGCCAGCAAGCGTTCCCGGATTTGTGCGAGGTTTTTATTAGCTATTGCTAAATTGCTGACGTACTGAGTAGTGCTTTGGGCCCATACTTTAACTTTTTGCAATTATCTTTGACACATGGTGGCTTTGCTTGGGTCTTAAGGTTCTGCGATTCAGTAAAGCCCTTATCTTTTGGCCGGCAATAAATATTTACTGGGATGTCTTCCCAGGTGGCCGAAATTGTTCCGGGATAGATGGTCGCATCCTTTTTTCGTGATGCGAGTGCATGATCCAAATGCAGTGTAAAAATTAATTCGCGTGACGAAGGATGAGTGTCGTCGGAAACGTCGATGCCAATCGTGAGGATTTCCGGAATTTTTTCTGTTTCAAATATTGCTTGATACCTTTGCCCGGCGTAGAAAACGTCAAACTCGCAGACATTTGCGGCAGTTAATGATCCAGAAAACGCGATAGCCATAGACAAGAAATACAGAGCTTTGCCCAAACGATTAATTAACATCATTTATTTACCTTAAAAAATTGGAAAATTCAGTAAGATTCTTTATAGCACATTGCCGGCCAAAGAACAGGCCTGCCCTAATAGCTGGTTTTTCAGTGTGTTTAAATATAAATTTTAATTTCATTATTGCTCTGTTTTTATGAAGCTATGGAACCATTTTGTTAGGCTAAAAGAAGGCTTTTGGGGTTGGTGTTCGGCTTTTTTATTGTCGCCGATCAAGCGGAGATCTTCGAGTCGCTCATAGCGATAACGGGGAGCATAAACATTTTCGGGAAATTTAACCTTGATTAATCCGTTGTCGTAAAAGGCCACGATCGAGCCTTGGTCTCCAGTCCAGGTGAGAGCTACATTTTGATCGATGGATAAGAGAAACCCTTCGATATTCGCTTGTTGGGTGTCGAGTTTTTTATGAATTTTATGCAGCTTTTCCATGGTGTATTTGTCTGAATCGTCACCCATAGGATATCGTACGTTCACATAATCTCGACCAAAAACCGCGAGTATTATTCCCCACCACTTTCTTGTTGGATTGTATATTTTATCTCCCTTCTGATATTCGATTACACCAGCATTCGTTTTTTTGCCGATCTTTTCCACTTCGGGATGAAGGCGATCCAAGCTGAGATATCGATATTCTGCGAAGGGTGCTGAGCTGGCATAATTGGCAAACTTGACGAGCGCAAGAGGAGCAGTATAAAAGGACTGAATCACGCCCAATTTTTCGGCCGCTTCATCATATACCAATTGTGCTAGTTTATATCGTTGACCATGATGGTCTACACTGTCCCCATCAAACAGCTTGTGAATATTTTCTAACTGGTCGGCAAGATATTTAGTTCTATTGTCATTGGTAGTATAGCGAATTATTAAATATCCACCCTCAAAGACCTGCTCAACCAGGCCGTACCATTTTCTTTCCGCATTATAGATGTGGCTGCCGGTGGAAAAACTGATTTGCCCGAGCGGCGTGTTTTTCTGTGTTTTATCTACTCTTTTAAATAGGTCTTTCAAGGGGATTTCACGCGTTACAGGTGAAACATCAATATAAATATATTTAACCTGCGCATGTGTTCCATCTTTAGTAAATTTTAGGACTTTTCCCCACTCATTACTCTGTTTGTCGTAAACCGCGCGCTCTAGGAGTTCGCAGTATTTAATATCGGCTTCTTCGTCGAGGAAATGATCAAAATCGAAGCGGCGTTTTTTGCATTTGCCATCACCGCCCCATACAAAATAACTGGTTTGATATTTTTCTGGCGGGATCTTTTGGCCATTAAAAACACCGATTTTGTGCATAGCAAAGATAGCGAGATTATTTGCGGTTGGCGGCGTGTTTGAGAATATGAAGGACTGAACATCCGATGGCGCAATTTCACCAAAAACTTGAAATTCCGGATACTCTTCTCTTTCTGCACGGCTGCCGAGTATGGGTTTCAAATTCGTCATGGATGCATGGGGCTTGAGTTGGCCGCTTGGGAGGGTGGACGCCGATTTGGCAAACTCGTGGGTCCCCAGGAAGGGAATCAAGAGATCGACTTTACTCCATGGTAAAAATAGGTCGTCCCAATTTTTGGGCTCGTGCACATCGCCACGGGTCAAGCAAACACCGGCATCATTCGCCTTTTTATTTAGTCTATTTAGAGAATCTCCTGGAGTCCACGTTACGCGGTTCTTTAAGGCTTCAAGCTTTAAAAGATACAGATCTTGTCCGTAGAAGGATGCGGGCGTTGATTGAGATAACGCGCTCTTGCTGACGATCTTGCCATATTTTGGTCGCCATTCTATGGGCAGACTTCCATATTCCGCCGCAGTTTGGTTGAGATAGGATCGCTCCACGGAAAAGCGGGCGGGGGTGTTGAACGTGCCCTTACTCGATCCGGTTTGATATTGATTAAGAATCCCGCGGCTCAAAATCGCGTCTCGATGGGAGTCAGGCGCAAAAACAACTAGCTCAACTTGATTTTGGTCAAAGGCTTGGACAATGTCTAAAAGGGGCTCGGCCTTCCTAACGGCCGCGCGAAGCTCTTCCCATGAGGAATACCCAGTGGTGGGAAGAAAGCTATCAAAAAGCACCTCCTGACTGTCCATCAGCTTCTTGATTGAATCAGGTAGGCGAGGCGCAATTATGCCGAAGTCAAGAAGAATCTTTTCTGCCACTTCTCGCTTGGGTTGTCCGCTATCGTTAAATAAGTCTTTTGCAAAATAGCCCCGATCGGATACCCAGCGAAAAATTTCCGCTTTTCGAGCATCATCTGATTCGCTTAAAAGATCGCCAAGGACCTCATCGATTAATTCTCGCGCACTGGCGAAGGAATGAAAAACCGCCGAGGCGCCACGGTAGCTAACTTTCTTGGTGGATAGTTTATCTAATGCGGCCTGTAGAAAGCCCACGATGCCAAAATCCTTGCCGATTTTCTGCAAATAGGCGGTTTCTAAATCATGATCTAATGAGTTTTGCGTTAACTTTTCCAATTGATTGATGGTTTGCATTAGCCATTTTTGTTTTAGTTGATCAAGAATTCTGGCCGCCCTAACTCTCATAGAGCTCTGGCCCATGAGCTCCTGAAATACGTCGACAATGACACGATGCGAAATAGTTTCGCAGTCGGTGAAGCCATGCACAAGCTTGCGAAACAATCGATCTGCTTCTTTGGCATTTGCGGCGCTGTGCAATTTTTCTAGAATGGAGAACATCATGCTCTTCACATCACGATTGGCGACTGTAGTTGGCGCCCCTAAAAGCTTAAGGCCATGGAGACAAGAGTCGCTTAGCAGGGTTTTGACCGGTTGCTTATGCTGGTTAGTTTTTTTGTCGAAATCAGGAAGCCTCGCGCCCAGGTGAGAAATCTTTTCCTCCACCTGCGATTTAAGCAAAGCGTCGTCGAGTTCCTTTAACTCCGATACTTGGTAAAAGTCTTTCGCGGGCTTTTTCGCCTCGTCCCACGATATGACATAATTTGTAGCAAAAAGGCCCGGGCTTAGCGTGATGAATAAAATCCAACCAAAGAACCCAAGTTTTTTACCGGCGCTTTTCATCACTGACTTCTTTACGGTTTTACAACTACATAATTAAAACCTGCCACACGGCGTTTTTATTCCCAAGCCGAAGGAGCAAAAACGCCAGTTGATTAATTCACGGGTTCGAGGAATACCTCGCTCTCTTCCACCTCACTTGACTGGATCTCGGACCCGGACTCAGGCCTGGGCTCAGGCTGCGATTCAGTCGCGCCCGAAATACCCATGCTGCTGAATTTCTCATCCGAACTCAGAATGTGGGGTTCTAGCATCTCGTAGAAAGCATTCGTTTCAGGGGAAGAGCTCACTACTTGGGAATACCGTTCTGCATGACCCAGGGCAATCACGTAAGGAACCAGCGCCGACTTAACTCGTATTTGTTCTTTTGCTCCTACCTCATCAATGATGGCAAATAAGGCAAAGAGTTTCTCTGCAGTCTCACTTTTGCCCCCGAGAGCTGAACCCACGTACTTTCTGACCTTGCTTACGGCAAGAGGGCCATCTGCTATCTCACTGGCAAGTATCCGCGCTATGATATTGTCCACGTATTTGCGACTGACCAGATTTGTCGCGTAGCGCTTCCGGCCCTCCAACCAGCCAATGAGTTTGAAGAGAGACCTTCTTTCATCGGCCGAGATGCTGGAAACCAGGGGATAGTCATAAACGTAAACGTTCAAAGGTTTCGAGGAAAGATCAGCCATAAAGTTTCCCATATGCCGATCGGTCTCAAATGTAATTTTTTCATTGGAACCTGGCTTAGCCAAGAGCACACTCATTTCCTTCTTGAAAATAGCAGGAAATACAACACGTCTCTGTTCGTCGGCTACGCGCGTCAAGGTTTGTCCCTTGGCAAGTTCCATAAAGACGTGCTCTTTGGAAGAACCGACAAATGAAATCTTGCCCTCGGAGCCGACATCGGGAAGGGTTTCGATCACTTTAAACTGAACCTGGTCACTGTTTGAACTATCACTCTGCGAAGGCTGTGCTTCGTATAAAGACTTCATCAGTCCTGTCTTTTCCTGCTCCAGTCGAAGATCCTCTTGATTCCTAAGACCATCATAGACCTCTTGAACAACTGGCCACAGGCGATGGTACTTCTCACCGCCGTTTTCGACCAGGTAAGTCAGGGCAGTTTCCATCTTCTTGCGCTCCAGCTGAGTACGATTCTCGAGGTATTCGAAAGTCATCTTCAGAGCAGCATCCGTTTTATTCTGAAGAATCACTCTCACCACAAGAGCAGTGGACGCCCCTCCCAGAATTTGCTGGACTTTGGCGACCCTATCAACCTTCTTGACTCCAAGGAGTTTTTGCAAACGTTCGTAGATCGAATGTCTGCTGGGAAGAGGAGAATGGTCCGTCATGTCTTTTAGGTGCTCCAGATAATCATCGGGAAGCATTCTTCGCTGATAGATTTTTTGACCGATACTTACTCCGGTACCTCCCAAAGACTCCAGAATGTACTTCAACTTCTTGCCCGGATGCGAATCCTGGACGTTTGCCAGCTGACCCAGCAGGAAGGCGATAAAAAGCGGTTCTTCGAAAGGAGTGATCTCAGAA
This sequence comes from Myxococcota bacterium, assembly GCA_035622215.1. Taxonomy (GTDB): domain Bacteria; phylum Myxococcota; class UBA727; order UBA727; family JABDBI01. The sequence continues at coordinate 13,573 of DASPVU010000036.1, forward strand.
ATGGCTTTCACAAAAGAACGATAAAAGAGTTTTCCGATATCACGATTTTCATCATCGAGATTTTCCCAAATGAGCCTCTCGAGCTCCTTACGATGCACAGGATTGGGCAAAAGATTGCCTTGGATCAGAGCATTGAGAGACAGCGCCTTGCCATAGGGAGGGAGTTCTAGAAACTGTCTTCGCAGGCGGTTGACTCCCACTTGCTGACGAATTTGCTTAGCCATGGACTCCGGCAACGGAATGCCTTTGACAAAGAACTTAACAAGAGCCATCCGCTCCTTTTCGGAGGTAAAGGCATTCATGAGATGATTCACCAAATCCAAAGCGATGATTCCGTGTTCCTCTGTGCCTCGAACTTTCTCCGATTCGATCATTTTTGTGAGCTTTCTATCAGCTTTCACATCGTTTGAAAGCTTCTCAAGAATATCGCTTCTTTGTAGAGAGTTCTCCGGAAAGAAGAGATTGACTGCCGCGACGATCTTTACGGCATACTCAACCATTAAGCCAGGAATCAACGAAAAGTTCTCCTCATCAAAAGCATCATGAGTTAATTTCAAATACTTCTCGTAGACATCTTTCCTTCGGAATAGATCCCAGAAAGCCCGATTTTTCATCGTCTCCACAAGGCACTCGG
>DASPVU010000037.1:0-5810 GCA_035622215.1 Myxococcota bacterium
TGGTTTCATCGAGACGGATGTTGTTGAGGGCGATGATTTCATCGTGTGGGCTGAGTCCGGCTTGCATCGCTGGGCCGCCGTATTCTACGAAGGAGATCAGTGCGCGCCCATTATCGTCAAATCGTAGTTTAACGCCCAAAGAGGCTGACATTCTGATTCGGTCGTCTAAGGACATTTCGTCGGCGGTTAGGGAGAAATCGATGGCGAATTTGTTGAGCAGGTCTTTGAGCGGGAGATCCTCGGTGCCGTAGATATATTTTTGTTTGAGCGCGTTTACATCTATTTGGCCCACCTCTGCCAAGAGGTCAAAAAACTGGCTCTCTTCTATGCCGCGATTGTTGCCAAATCGATCGAGTGCTGTCTTAATCACGTTATCTAGTGATAATCGGTGATTTGATTGACAGCGAATCAGCAAGTCTAAATACAAGCCAATAAATCCGCCTTTTAGATAATAGCTCACCGATGTATTAAGGCTATTTTCGTTGGGTCGATAGAATTTTATCCAAGCATCGAAGCTCGATTCGGCAATAGATTGTATAAAACGGCCTTTATTCTTCAAAAGTCTACTGTAATTTTTGCTCAGCAATTCGAGATAACTTGATAAACTAACCAGCCCTGCACGCTTAACCAACAAATCATCATAATAAGACGTTAATCCTTCGAAGATCCAAAGCATGGTGGTATAGCATTCGTGGTCAAAGTCGTAGGTGACAAAATTACTCGGTTTAAGACTCTTAACGTTCCAGGCATGAAAATATTCGTGCGAACACAGGCCCAAAAAATTACGATAATGGCTGTCTGGCTCGCCCATGCCCGCTTTAGGCAAGCCATAAGGCGTGGATAGCAACATGGATGAATTGCGATGCTCTAGGCCGCCATGGCCATTTTCTTCAAACCGCGCAATGAAGAGATATCGATCAAATGGCACCTCATCGCCAAACAGGGCAATTGGTTGTTGGCAAACGGCACTTAAATCATTAACAAGTCTTTTCTCGTCAAAGGCTCTCACATCGCCGACGAGAACCATTTGATGAGGAATGTTTCCTACGCTAAATTTTAAGCGCGTCATCTTAGAGATTTGACACGGATAATCGACTAATTCTTGATAGCTAAAAGCCTGATAGGTGCCAAAGCCAGCCTGGTCTCGATCCACCGCTGGCATGGTGGTGGCAACTTCAAAGCCTGCAAGACTCAAGGCTTCGGGCTTGACCAAATTCAGCAAGAAATGCGCGTCTTCTAGGCCATGAGGGCGAAAAAATAAGGAAGTGCCGTTAAAAAATGCCTGTGTGTCGTCGATAAATGCGGCCCGGATGGATGGATCAAAAGCATAGACTTCGTAACACACAGTCACCGACGAGCCACGGTTTTTCAGCTGATATGTGTTTTTATTGGTTTTGCTTACTTCCACCGGCGCCCCGCCCGAAAAGGCCTTGACCGATAAAATATGCTGGGAAAATTCGCGAACCATGTAGGAGCCTGGTGCCCAGGTGGGAAGCGATAGGAGCTGATTGGCTTTGGCGCTATCCGTCGTCATCTTCACCGTGAAGATATGCGCCTGAAATTGCTTAAGATCGACAGAATATTGCACCGTTTTCCTGTTTACTTGCATATCTAACCTATCGCGAAGTGGCAGACATCAATCAGTAACCACTCAGGCACAGGTGTCGCCCCGCGGCTTGACCGCGGGGTCCAGCGTTCAGCCAATTCGCTGGATACCGCGGTTAAACCGCGGTACGACACAAAGAACTGGCATTATGGTTATATGTGCAGCACGGCGCATTTGGCGAAAAAATCCGCGAAAAGCCAAATCGAACCAATTTTTCCTGAGCCGCACAAATTATCATTGCTCCTGAGCCAAAATTTAGGGATCCCAACTACCACGTGACATATTCCCGAGGTCCACATATGCAGTTGTTTCGCAAAAAGCCGTTGGAAAGCATTGAGTCGCAGTCGGGTGAGTTAAAACGTTGTCTTAATGCTGCCGATGTCACCTTCATGGGAATTGGCGCAGTTATCGGCGCGGGGATTTTTGTCTTGACCGGCATCGTGGCGGCCTCTCATGCGGGGCCCGCCATCGTCGTGTCTTATATCGTTGCTGGGCTCGCTTGCATCTTCGTCGCTCTCTCTTACGCTGAGCTTGCCGCAAGCATCGGTGGATGCGGTAGCGCCTATGGCTATGCCTATGCGGGTCTTGGAGAAATTGTGGCCTGGATCATCGGCTGGGATCTATTGCTCGAATACGGCCTTGGGATTTCCACCGTGGCTATTGGCTGGTCTGGCTATGTCAAAAACGCGCTTAGCGCCGTCGGCATCTATTTACCTGATGCTCTGCAAAAGAGTCCCTTCGAAGGGGGGATCGTCGATCTTCCCGCCATTGCGATAATTCTCTTCTTGGCCGCCCTGCTTTGCGTTGGTGCGCGTGAAAGCGCCAAATTTAACACGGCCATGGTCTTCGTTAAGCTAGCGGCCATCACGGTCTTTGTCGGCGTCGCGGTTTTTCACGTAGATATGACCAACTGGCAAGTCTTCATGCCCTTCGGTTGGAATGGCATCATGACAGGAGCAGCGCTCGCCTTTTTTGCCTACATTGGCTTCGATGCCGTCTCAACCGCAGCAGAAGAGACCAAAAATCCTCAACGAAATCTGCCCATTGGCATCATCCTGTCTTTGTTGATCTGCACCGCTGTCTACATCATTGTCGCGGCACTTCTCACCCTTATCGCTCATTATTCCAATCTCAACGTAAAATCGCCGGTGGCCGAAGTTTTGTTGTGGCTTAATCACCCCGTCGCCGCAGCGGTTATTTCTGCCGGAGCAATAGCGGGCCTTACTACCGTCATGTTGGTGTTATTTTTTGGCCTGTCACGCATATTTTTGGCCATCTCCCGAGACGGCCTTTTTCCCAATGCCTTTAGCAGCCTCCATGCGAGAACCCAGACGCCGGTAAAAATCATTCTGGTGACCGGCATGTTCATGGCGCTTACTGCCGGCTTAACGCCCATCGGCAAACTGGCCGAACTGGTAAATATCGGAACGCTTGCGGCCTTCATCTTTGTTTGTGCCGGTGTCATCGTTTTGCGCTACACCAACCCCGATATGCCACGACCTTTCAAGCTCGGCTTTCATCCCGTCATTCCCACCTTGGGCATTTTATTCTGTCTCTATCTCATGCTGAGTTTGCCACTCGAGACCTGGCTCAGATTTGGCGTCTGGATGACCGTAGGTCTTCTGATCTACGTGTTCTATGGCTTCAAAAACAGCAAAGTGCAGCAGCTGGCCAGAGCACAACGCCAGAACTTCACCAACGCCCTGGATGTCAACTAATATTTGATGTTGAGGCGGCGATAGAGCATGGCCAGGAGCCATAATGGGCCGATAAGTAAAAACTGCAGGTCCTCGAAAAATGACGGCTTTTTACCCTCGATCATGTGACCGATAAATTGAAAGATCCATGACGCAACGAATAAAACCACCATGGAAGGCCAAAGGGTCACAGCCATGGGGCCACTGAGCCAAAAAAAGCCGGCAAAAATTATCACAGCAACCAGAGCCATGCCCAGTGCTAGCCGCATCGATAGGCGGAGATAGAAAACTAGCGCACCTAGCACAAACAAGGTGGACCAGTTAACCAGCAACCCATGCCAAGGCGTGGGCAGAGCCCACAACATCCCCAAGATGCTCAAAACTATCGCCGGCACGGCGAATTTGTGGATGATAAGATTGGTGGGATTTTGATGACTCTCGCCATATCGCAAAAACCATTGCTGAATCGTTTTCATCGACGTATCCTCTGGCTGCAAATGGCGAGCCCGTCACTCAAAAATCTATACCTTTTCTTTTTTATTTGTCGGAGTCCTGTGGGCAATCATAAAACGCACCGCCCGAAGCTCGTCGTCCATGCCCCTCTTTTTATATCCTCGCTCGAGGGATTCGAGCACCACATCGATATAGTCGTTTCCTGACGCCACCCAGTAGGAGGCTATTAGACAACAAACCGAAAAGGCTTGGAGGGACCAGTAAGTACAGAGCGATCCTGCGGCTACCATTGGATCGGGAGAGGCGAATCCTGGCTTAACCATACTGCTTCCGATAGCTGACATATGTCCCAAAACGGAGAGACCTGACAGGCACAATCTCTTTTTAGTAAATGGCCCCGGGGCGCTGTTAGGAGTCCACCATTGATAAAACATATCATGGGCACCTCGTAGCATTACCATGCCACTCTCATAGGCTCTACCGACGTCTAGGAGGGAAAATTCTAGGGACTTCCCGTTGGTAAAAGCCCAATAAGACAAAGACATCATGCCGCCTAGGAAGGGACCTCGTACTTGCCCGTTAACGTCCTCGTTAAAAAGGTAGGAACTACGAAACCACATAACGGGATTCCAAAATGAGTAGGCATAATCCGGCCCCCATTTTTCCAGATCAGCAAATACCTTCTTAGCGTTGTCTGGCATGACGCCTTCACTATTGGTCATTTGCTGTTTAAGCTGAGAAAAATGCTCGCGCCACTTACCGCTTTCTTTGGTTGCTCCATCAGATGCCAAGAGCGCCTGACAAGTCAGTGCTATCAAGCACACCGCCAAATATTGCGAAAAACCTCGTCCCATCGTCTTCATAAATCACACCTTTTATTACGTTGGCTTGTGGCGTCCTAAGGAAAAAAAACAGAACTCGCAACCATTTGGCCGCCCACTCCAACATTTGATATTGCCGGCGAGATTCCCTCGGCTTTTTCGGCATTCTGTGCCGGCCGCCAAATTTATTGGATATTTAATAGAAATAGATCATGCGAGGCCAAGCCTTTTGTTTGGCGACGAGGAAGTAATCATGAAAAAACTTAGCAACTTTTTAGCACTTGTGCTCATTGTATCCGCCGGTCATCTCCCCGCAGATACGATCGCGGTGAAAAACGAGAGCGATCTGACGTTTGAGATCGCGCTCATTCCTGAGGGATTTTTTGAGGCGACACCCAAGGCAAGGGTGGCGATGATCAAAAATCGCTTTGCCATTATCAGGCCTGGCCGTAAGGCCAATTTAAATATGACGCGGGTTTCGAGTATCCACGTAAAGTGCCAACAGCCGCCAGGCGAAGCTAAATATTGGTATGTTTATAATCCGGAATCGGCACAAGACTTATTTATCCAACTGAGCAACCGCAACGCAAAAAGAAAGTTGCTGATCAAAGACCAAGGAGCGTCTTTAGAACTTCGCGCAAACGAAATCTCGGAAACCAGCAAGGCCCCCAATCGGTATGTAGTCTATTAACCGTAATTTCCGCCAAAAAGCACCGGCAGAACGCTTGGTTAATTAATACGCTTTTGGCATGAAGACATTAATTTTATTGATAATTACGGCCAATGCCTTAAATGCCAAAATAATTTTCGTGGATATCCATCGCGACCCGGAAAATGCCGAAAGAATCGTATACACGGCTGACCCCCAGCTTAAGGTCTGGGAATTTAAAAATATGTTATTTAAATACAATGCGATAGACCCAAATAGCTATATATTAGTTAAGGATGTCCCAGAGGGATTTTCCGAACTTCATCCCTTCAAACGCTTGAGCCAATATGGCAAGAAACCACCCTACGATACGGTGAGATTCTACGTCATCAGAAAACTAGTGGAGGAAACCGGAGAGCGTATGGCGATTGGTGGTGAGCATCCCTTTGCGCTACCGACAATCCAGCCCGCAGAAAAACCTGAAGAGCATCACCTCGGTGGACATGGAGAAAGAAAAGAAGTACCGGTAACTGCGCCGACAAAAGGCCCAGAAAAGAAAGAAAAGCCGGCTGAAGCGAAAAAGG
>DASPVU010000038.1:0-8324 GCA_035622215.1 Myxococcota bacterium
AGTGCTTTCGCATGCCGTTTCCGTTGCGCTTCGGTATGCAAATTTCATTAATAACGTTGAAGTTAAAAACGCCTTGATCGACGAAATACATAAGCGTGAGCCACTAATTGGTATTAAAGTGACAACCATCAAGAACAACAATGGCGAAGGCGACATAGAAGATTTTTCGAAGGAAATGTATTTTGCCAAGAGTTTTGGTTTAGACGCGGTGATCGGCGATATCGTATTCATGATCCGCCACAATATTGACAAAAATAACGTTGATAAAAGGTTCGTCACTGTTAAGACGAGAACCTCACTATCCTTCTTTTTGGCCAAGAGCGGCAGCGAAGATGAGGAAGAACAGCCTTCCCATATGGAAATGATGAATGAAAATCAAAAAACATTTAATGAGTTTATCGAGCAATGGGCCGTTGCGGATGATTCATTGTACTCCTCCTCGCCGTCGGTCTCTTTAGCCATTGACCAAAGAACCACTCACACCGCAAGCCAAAATCTTCTCGATAAGACCCTCAGAATTTTCGTTAAAAAGGAAATGGGAATTGAGAGAACGGTATTTTTTCCACACGAGTTTAAAAAATCGATCAAAGATTTGGAACAGATAATCCTTCCGGAGGTCCTAGAAACTTTATCAGCAACCTCATCAAACCGAAGGGGCGCAATATCCAAAAAATTAAGAGGAATATCGTGGGGTCAAAATTCATGGATTTTAAACAATTACGTGAGTATCAATTTTTTACATCAAATGCAGGCATCGAAAGCAATCGCGAGTGAAAAACAAGAAAGGAAAAAATATCCAGTATATCAGCATACAGATGGATTTTATTATATGGACACCGGTCTTCCTAGTTATTTAACGGGCGCTCTGGTGGCTTTTCGGTTAAAAGAAATAGAAAACACAGAATATCAGTTCGAGTTCGTAGAATGGTGCACCATAACAGATTATTCCTCTTTGGAGGAAGTCCATAATAAGCTTGCCGCTCCCGATTGGAAAATCCTCGATATTCCAAAAACCCTTGTAGATAAAAATGATATTATATATGACGCGCGTGATATTTACTCCAAAAATCAGCATCGGTTTCGCATGGCGCTGCACTGGAAGGAAGAGAGCGAACATTTGGAATGGCTAACGAAGCAACTCGAAACTCAAGTTAACTTATTCATTTCGGATACATCTCATGCGGAAGTAGCTTGGTATGAAACGCAAAATTCCATCAATTATTGTTTGCCATTAATAACGACGGATTTTTACAAGAAAGAGAAGCTAGCACTCGTCGCGGTGTTAGCTAAAGAATCGGGTTTCAGTGACAGCAACCCAAAATTTAGGATTAAGGGCATCATCCCGCCTGTTTGGGCGTATAATAATGCTCGAGTCTTGAGAAAACCAAGAACACCGTGGATGAAAGCCTATGCTGCCACCTATTCAGTAGAAGAAGAAGCAATTCATTGGAACCAATCGATGACAACAACGGAGACATACGAGAGGAAATATTAAAGCCACCATCGTCGTCAATGAGGCCAGATATGCATATTTTGGAGAAAGTTATGAACTGCAAAAAAATATTGTTTTTCTTGAGCCTGTTGTCATTTATTTTTGTTGCCGATGCTTTCGCGGCGCAAACTGAATGGGAGGTGCCGTTCTTTGCGGGTGATTTGCAGCTGGAGGGTCGCGTTGCGGTAGTATTAGGGGCTGGTCCCGCGGGCTTGCTTGCGGCCAAGGCCATTTTGCACTCGAATCAGCATGATTATGTCATTATCGTGGAGCGACGGCGCACATTTAGTAGATTTAATTTGGTCAACTTTTTCCCGGAAAGCTGGCCGATCTTGACAGATTTAGGTGTTGCGCAAGTTTTTAGGGGGGCATCAAAGCGCATAGAGAAGTTTGATTTTTATTTCAAAAACTCTGCGGGCCAGACCAATCGGCTCACAAAAGAGCCTGTGCCCAGCCCTGAATACTTTAATTACCGGGACTCAGTGAAAAAAATTTTTCTAAACCCGCTCATTGGCTTTGACGTAATTAATTTGGCTGAGCTGCAATATGAGCTCGCCAACAAGTTAACGGCAAACCAAAAAGTTCGGATCATACGAGGCACTGGCGTTGTATCGTCATCGGCCGGTGATGATTCTCTTCATACTATAGAAATCCGTCGCCAAACCGGTGAGTCGAGTGGCGATACAACCAACCATAAACTTAGGCCGGATTTAATTGTGATTGCCGAGGGAGCTCACAGCGACAACCGCAGTAGCGTCGGTATCCAAATGCGCAAAGTGCTTGAGACGCAGCGTTGGTGTTCTGGCTCGGTTTCGTTAGCGTCTGTGAAAGACCATATCTTTGAAAAACTCTTAAAGGTGATTGACAAAGGAGGACAGCCCAGCGTCAGGACCTTTGGCATTTTCAACGCTAGAGACAACGAACTTTTCTTAAACGGTGTAGCAAACGAGGGCGAAGAGCACGATGCATGTTTGAAGCGTAATGCATTTGAGCTCATTTGGCATGCTTGCACAAGCACGGGATATTTCCCGTTTAGCCTAATCGCCGATCGCTTGGAGATCATTAGAAAAGCCCAAAACCAAAATATCATAGAAATAACGCCATCGAAGGCGTCAAGATTCTATTCGGGAACCAATGTTATTATCACTGGCGATGCCGCCGGAAACGGCTCCCCCCACGGCGGCATAGGACTAAGCCTTGTTACCACCGTTTATGCGCAAGCATTGCTAGATCTGCTCGAAGCCTGGCAAGAAACCGATCGAGACCAGGCGCTAATCAAATACAACCAACGTGTGTCAGAAATCGTCGACTATTGGCACGCTAGAATGCAGCTGGACTCAAGGTTAGTTCTACAAAAGTCCTGGCAGGTTAAGTTCGCAGATTTCTTAGATAATTCAATTAATCCTTGCGATGCATGCGGTATTTGACTACAATGCCTACATGAAAACGAATACAGTTAAGCAGTATACAATTAGAAACATTCCGGCAAATATCGATCGAGCCTTGCGCCAGCGCATGAAGGATGAAGGGAAAAGCCTCAACGCAGTGGTTTTGGAAGTTCTCGCTACCGGCAGCAAGCAAAGCCTTGGTCCAAGGCGTGACCTGAGTTATCTGTTTGGCAGCATGACCGAGCAGGAAGCCCAAAGGCTCGATGAAGAAATCGAGGCCCAAAAAACCATTGACCCAAAGCTATGGCGATGAAATTAGCGATCGATAGCAATCGCTATACCGACCTTGCTCGCGGCGATCGACATTGCATTGAAATTATTAAAGCGGCTTCAGAGATATACATGCCGCTGATTGTGCTGGGCGAGCTTCGGGCAGGCTTTGCCTACGGCAGCAAGTTAGAAAAAAATGAGAGCGTCCTCGCTAAATTTCTTAACGAAAAGTCGGTATTTGTGCTCTGTCCAGACGAACAGACCACACATTATTATGCCGATATTTATGCAATGCTTAAAAAAAAGGGCCAGCCTATTCCAACAAATGACATGTGGATTGCTGCTCTTGTATGGCAACACAATCTCGTGCTCTTCGCTCGAGATCGCGATTTCGACGCCCTCACTCAGCTAGCAAGAATATAAAAATATGCCGCGATGGCAGCGTCTTGATTTTTAACGACGGAGGGAGCCTGCTTTGCCTATGTTGGCACTATATCCGGCCCGTCATCTCCACGCAGGGCCTTGGTCGCCCGTAGGCTAGGCGTTTTGCCCAAGTGGTTGGGAATTGCTTGAGTTCATCCTGCGACATCATTCGCCATTTGGTGGAAAATCCAGCGCGGGCATAAGTTGCTTCTAGCTTGTCTAGAACCGGTTGGTTCAACGAAGAAACTCCTAAGCTCTCCAGGACTTTTTTCTCGACGGTGTCGTCAAGGCTAAAAACGATTTTTATCGAAGCATTTTGGGCCAACATTCTTTTAAGACCCAAAAGGAAGTTCTCATCGCCAGTCGCCACGGCCTTCAACAAAGAATTCCAGGGGAAGAAAATGGTGACCTCAGAAATTAACCCATTTAGCTCTTCCGGCAAAGCCTCAGCATTGGCCACCGCATAGAGCAGGTTTGAGGCACCGCCTTTTTTGGCCGACTTGGCAGCCTTTTGAGCAAAGCCCTGCATATTCTCGGCGTTACTGTCGAGACCAATGTAGAATTTGTCCGTGTTTTCGCGAGCGGCCTTGTAGGCATAGGAGCCGTCGCCTGTACCAATGTCGAGAGCGATACCGCCCGTCAAATAGGGCTGAACCCTATCTCAAAGTCATCAACGGTCTATTTTTTCACGTCTTTTTGCAAGCAATATGTCCATAATCAAATCCTTTCTACGCAAATGCTAACAGCCCGAAGTGAAGTAGGCAATAAGGCCCTAACTAACCCCTCATTGCCGAGCTAGTCTCAAAACAGATTTATTTTGACATAACATATACCGTATTTGGAGGCGTACGAAGACGGAGTCGCGTGTCAAGTAGGTCTGCGCTGTCTGCTATTTAGCGTCCGGATTTGGCGCGAATAAGATGGGTGCTTTTTCGACACATTTTGTTCTTGAGGCGCAGGATATTAAATGATTCATGAAAGCTTCATTAATGTAGTTTTTTGAATCATATAGTGCTCGAGATATAAGACCGTACAACCTCATATCTGCATTTGTGCGGCCGACAGCGATGGCAAGTAAAGCAAAAGTATCTAGATCGTGACCATTTAAATTCTTATAGAATTTTTCGCCGGACTGACTGAAGGCGCGAAATGTTTTGCGAAGGAAAACCTTTAAACTATTAACCTTGTCGCCCAAGTCACTGTCGAAGTTACTTGTCGAGTGACCGAAATCGATAAACGTCACCAGGGGAGCATCTTTGACCTTTATGTCGCCGAAGCCGGCATTCATGGTGCCACTAAACGCTTTATCTATCACAAAAATGTTGCCTGGATTGAGATCGGTGTGAACAAAGCCATATTCTTTGTTGTTGATTTTAATTCGCTTCAATTTATACATCAACTGGGTGATTTGATAGAGAACGATTTCGCTGTTTTGTTTATCCTGGCGAGAAAAACTTGGGTCATCTTTAATATAGAGATTATAGCCGGGACTACGAGCCTTGGTCATGGCGCGTTCAGACAAGCTCGTAAGACTTTCACCGCGGACAAATTCCATAACCATGTAAGGATACGCAAAGCCGTTTATCGGACCAGAAAGTTCCTCTGCATTGGTAATGCCCACTTCAAAGAGCCGTGGAAAAGCATTAATAGGTTCGCTCGTGCTAGTTATATTGTAGCCTAAATCGCCATATGAAATAAAAGAATTAAGACATGTATAGTAAGGTTCCCTAAAATTGTATTTATTATTTTCATCGGCTATCGATGGGAATATTTTGAGCACTTTTTTTTCGCCATTGCGCTTATCTTCAACCAAAAAGACATGAGCGCCGCCCTTTCCAACTTCAAATTGCTTTATAAGTCGGTACCTTGCCCCAAGCTCGGCAATTGAACTGCTAAAAATCTCCATTTTATCGCTTTTAATGGTATCGGCCAATTTTTGACAAGCCGCTTGATTATTGATGATAAGCGGATCAGCGGCAGAAAAGGCGCTAAATAATATTGATAATAAACCGATAGTTAGATGAAAATAAGACATCAATCACCTCTTAGGTTAGGTAATATCCTGCATGCCGATAACCAAGATGATCCCATCCACAGCCCTGCGTCGATTTAGATCTTGAATTTTAAGGTGCGCATTATCTAACTTGTAACTATATATGTGTATGAATAAATATTTGCCGATTTCGCTGGTGATTTTGATGTCTTATAGTCTGTCTGGTTTTTGCCAGAACGCTGACAAAGGTATAGATGCCTGCAAGGCCTTGTTAAGGACGGTTAAAACCTGGAAGAATGCTGGCATCATTGCTGACAGCACCTGTCTTTCTTTTCTGGACTTGCTTACTAAGGCTGAGACAAGGCGTTTGCTAAAAGAAAAAAGACAAGAACTCAATGTAAATAGCGAGCAGCTCGCCATAGAAATAGCGGAAATGGAAGAACTCATAAGAGAAAACTCGTCTTTACAGGGAAAAACGAAAGAGGAGCGCGCTTACTATTGCAAAGTAACTGGTGAGCAGCTCAAAGAGCATCTGCGGCAGTATGGGCTGTCTGCCTTGCGGATTGTAGGCCAAAAGAGCGAGTAAATCGAGGCTATTTCTTCCTGGCAATGGTCAAAATGCGGTCGGTTCTAAGCGGCATGAATTTTGACCCATCAATCGCACAAAGCTTCACAACCTTGAAGCCGTTATTATTAAGCAGATCACGTAGCTCTGACGCGCTATAAACCTGCAGAGTCTGAGCGCTCGTGGTCATTTTTGGTTTCTGAGATGTTTTCTGCTCATAGGCAGTCGTGAAGGATGCCATGATGCCATTGTCGTCGATGGTGCTGTATTGGATGACGCGAGCGGTTACATCATCGGTGGTTTTCAGGCAATCGATCGTGAACTTGGTGATGTTATCTTTATGGCGCAAGTAGTCAGCGTCAAATATGTCGAAAATAAAGAGCCCGTTATCGTTTAAATTGTGCGCAACATTGCGAATGGTCTTGGCAAAATCGTTGATCGTGAGGTGGCCGATAGCGTTAAAGATGGCGATTACGGCGCCAAATTTGCCAACCTTGAGCTTTCGCATATCGCCCTTGACGAATTTCACGGCGAGCTCTTGCTCAGCCGCCTTCTTTTTGGCGATGGCAAGCATGCACGCGTTGATATCTCCGCCAACCACATCAAAACCAGCGTGGGTTAACCAAAACACTTGCGAGCCCGTGCCACACGTCACATCAAGGACCGTTTTTACTTTGTGCTTTTTCAGGATGCTTTCCAGGGCGCGGTTGATGACCCTGGAATTTTCTTCATTGAACGCATCATAATGTTTGGCGTCTTGGTTATAATGCGACGCCTTGGCGCTTCTATGAGCCACAGATCTCATCGTATGCCTGCTTCCATAATATTGTGTATGGTAGTGATGGTTTTGTCGGCGAGGATGCGAAAGCTAACACAGCGCGAATATTCCTCATAGCCACAAAAACTGCAAACGGGATACTCCTCTTGTATGTCATCGTAGCGGTTTGAGACGACGGTTTTGAGCAGGGCTGAAAAAATGCCGACCAAAGAGAGATTTTTTAGTCTGCTGTCCTGGTTAGTTTGTTGGTGGATTTTCTCTAGTATTGTTCCGAGCGCAGTCTTTTGCGAAATGTCCTTCGCCAATTCAGTGTTAAATTCTTCGAGTCGTCTGTTGGCAGTATATAGTCCACAATGATGATCAAGTCTGCTAAAAAACTCTAATTCGCGTCTGACATAACCCATGCCGCTTTTTGCTTCGTCGTCAAACTCACACAATGTTTCATGTATCTCTTTCCAGCTATTGAGTAAAAACACATAAAGTGGGCTTGACCGGGAGAGCGGGGCAGAAAAACCAAACCATTCCGTGGTCAAAGCATAACATCCCGCACCGGCAAAAATCAGACCTGACACTATCTTACATCTGTTTAAATTCTCACGTCGGGCACATAAAAATTCCAGTCTAGGATCTGGACCCTTACAGTGTTTTTGAATAACCTCTCTGCATTCTTTATTGTACTCTAGTACGTTGGCACCGAGCTCACCAATGAGAATTTCATCGACGGTAGTTCCGCGCCAATTATCCATTGCGGATGTTGCACCACAATAAAGAACAACAACATTAAAATTATTTCATAACGCTTATTTTTCATTAATAAACCCATTACCGCCCACCTCGCGCAGCCCATAATTCGCTCAACGCAACGCCGCAAGCGGGTGCACTGTTATGCATTCGACTTCGAAGGGCGGGGATCTGCGCCGTAACCATACAGAAAGTTCCATATTATCGCGCAGTTAACCATAAATGCGTGCTTACTATGACTATCGATGTTCTATACGCATTAACAGGATAGAGGCCATGACCAAAGCCATAAATACACGTACCTTGCGGCAACATCTTGGACGAGTGCTAAGAGATCTTGAGGCGGGAGAGCCCAGCTCTATTTAAATAATCGTTCAAACGCACAATTTCTCACAAACATGCTTGAGCTTGACATGGTGTCAGCCCTTAGGATTCGCTGTGGAGGAGTTTTTATGGCCTCATGGCAAATAAAGGAAATGAGTGAGAAGACGGGCATATCGGAGAGGATGCTTAGGCATTTTGATAAGCTTGGCTTGGTTAGGCCGTCACGGCGTGCATCCAACCTTTATCGCTCTTACTCTGAGCAAGACCTGGCGGTACTGCAACAGATTGTTGCGTTAAGGTACTTCGGGTTTAGCTTGAAAGAAATCAAAGCGATGCTGCAGAAAGACCAG
>DASPVU010000039.1:0-5444 GCA_035622215.1 Myxococcota bacterium
TAGTCGCAAATGTTGCGGCATTTTTGTGGAGCGCCATTTTCGGCATCGCCACCTTTTTACTCTGGAAATTTTGGCTCTACGACCTAACCCTGGTCGACAGTTTGTTGCCAGCTGTTATGGCTAATGCCATGGTTTTTTTTATGGCCTATTTTTTTGCCAAGAAAAGCAGAGCACCGTCGGACACCGTGCAGCATATGCCAAAGATCAACTACCACGCCGAAGGTGGCGTATCCCGCGGGATCAATTTCCTGAGCATGCTAAAAAGACTGGTATCGAATTTAACCGAAAGTTCAAAAAATCGCGTCGAGCTGTTTGGCGCGCCCTATGGGCTGTTTGTGTTATTTTCCGTTGCTAATTTCTGTTTCATCCCTCTAATTTTTTCCCATTCCTCAGGTTACGTGACACCGGTATTTATCATTTATTTACGCATGCTTGCTTGTTGCCTTAGTTTTTTGCTCATCATGAAGGATTTTTGGCCCGCGTCATTAGTAAGGTATTTGCCGCTTTATTGGCACGTAACGCTTTTCGTTTGTTTACCCTATTTCGCCATATGCATGTGCTTGTTTTCCTCATGCTCCATAGAGTGGGTGATCGACTTGGTTCTCACTAATTTTATTCTTGGCCTCTTGGTCGACTGGAGAACCTATATTGGAGGCGTCATTTTAGGATTAGTTTTGGCGACGTCGTCCTTCGTGCTGTTTGGCGATTTGCATCAATTCGATCCCAACATTGGTAATTTTCCTATCATGTCCTATGCCATTGGCGTGTCTTTGTTGGCCGGCGCGATTTTCTCCCGTAGCAAGGAGCGAGCCCTGATGGAAAAGCTCGTTACCTTCAAAGCGTTGGGAGGAACGATCGCTCATGAAATGCGTACGCCACTATCATCGATTCACATTTCTGCGACCGGCCTCATAGAATGTGTTCCAGCGTTGGTGGAGGGCTATGAGCGGGCAAAGAGTGCGGGCATCAAAGTGCCCCACATCTCGCCACTAGCCTTGGAGAGTCTGGCGACAGCGCCCGAACGCATGCGCTATATTTGCGCCAATACCTTAAACGTCATCGACATGCTGCTTTTGCAACTAAGGGCCGAAGATTGGACCAGCCATTTCGCCGATTGCTCCATCCTCGACTGCTTAAACATTGCGCTCGCTGAATATTCCTTTAGACCCAAAGAACGGGAGTTAGTTGAACAAAGCGGTGTTATCGACTTTAGCTTTTATGGTAATCAGCATTTAGTGGTGCATATTCTTTACAATCTTATGAGAAATTCCTTTTCCTTTATCGAAAGCGAGAAAAAAGGAAAAATCACCATCTGGACTTCAGAATCCCTCCAATGGAAAAATTTGCACTTTCGCGACACCGCCAAGGGTATTAATCGAGAGGACTTGCCCCATATCTTCGAACATGGCTTTTCCAAACGAAATGCCGGAAGCGGCGTCGGACTTCACTACTGCAAAAAGATGATGCTGATCATGTCGGGTCAGATCAACGCCGTGTCAACAGAGGGTGCCTTCACCGAATTCGTCCTGAGCTTTCCCCATCAACGCTAAAATTTTATAAATTCGACTTGAACGCGGAATAAGGCGGCATTCTTATTTGTTGCCCCCACGGGATTTGCTGCTTTAGGACGGTTCTATGCCGTGGGTTCTTCTCATATTTTTTTGTGTGTCGGGCTTTTTGCTTGCGGCAGACAAGACTAAAGAAATGGCTTCACGCAATATTTTGCTGATCGGCAATATGCAGATGGGTAAATCATCTTTCATAAAGCTATTATATAAAATATCGCAAATGCCGCCTCCTGAGACTCTCAAAATCGGAAGGGGCAGCACGGCTACCACGAGAGAATGCACCCACTATAAAATTGCGTTTACTCCCACCATATGTTCGCTTGAGGAGTTTTATTATGGGCGCAAGCTGAATCTAAACTATAAGGCCGAGCCAAAACCAGATGGCGACCCTTTTGAATTAAATATAATTGACACGCCAGGACTGGCAGAAGGTCCTGAGATCGATGATCAACATATGGTTGAGCTCCTCATGTCGATACAACATCTAAAATCAGTCCACGCCATCATTTTTGTTCTCAGCAAGGGCGAGAGTTTCACGCAAGAGGTAACCAAGAAATTGGAATACCTACGAGAACTATTCGCCAATTTTGACCCCGTCTTTATTATTTTGCATACGAAATGGGACTCGATGACCGGCACGAACACAGCGGAAGAAGACATGCTCCTTCGACAAAAATCATTTGAGCAGCAACTTCCGTCCTTTCCAATAACCAAAGCCTTCTTCATCAATTCTGTGTGGGACGAAAAAAATTCCAAAGACGCAAGGACGCATTTTGCCGAACATAAAAAGGCGTTGGCATACAACACGGTCAACGCACTTCTTAACTTTATCGGGCTTGTGGAAGCGGCTCCCGGGAGCGCCATCGCTCAGTCCATGTATAGAAAGACGGAATTTATCAAAGTAATAGAGCGTAGAATTTACTCGGCGGTACTTGGAACTATCGATGGACTTAGCATAGGCGCGGCATCTCTAGATCTTGATGAGATCGCTAATAAGGTTTCCGAAATTTTCAATCGTTTCGTGAGCATTCAAGCCATTTTGGCGTACAAGACTGATTTAGAACGGCAAAGCAAGAACTATGCGAAGCGACAAACAGTTGCCTCTACTCATGAAGCGGAGCAGGCTCAAAGAGTTGTGACGCCATATGGATTGCTTAAAAGAGTCGGCGAGCAAGAATATACTTACACCACGAAGTTACCTGTCCTGAGATTTCGTCAGAGCAATATAGCTGGATACTTTTGGAGTCAAAGCGCAGCTTCCGAAGATGGCAAAACGAGCACCTTCAAATTGACTTGTCCTTTAGATAAGGTTTGCAACGGACATAGAAATCAACTGGTTCTTCTTGCCGACTTAACTTCCTTCCATCTTGAGGAGATTGATCGGATAAAAAATGAGGTGATAGATCTTGAGCGTCAAATTAATGCGAAACAGTCTGAGCTCGCCAAAGAAATAGAGAACATAAAGGGCTTTGAGAAGTATTGGGAGCTTATTCAACAGTATGGAAAAACTTGCGCCCGGCTCAAGACGGATTATTGCCCCATTAATATTCATCTCCGCTTATGGTCGGAGATCTATGCCAAATATAGCGAAAAGCACCATTCAGGATGGCCAGATAATTTCGATTTTGTCGCCAAGTTCATCGAGCTTGGCAACAACGAATGATACAGAAAAACCATGCCAAGAGGTTTTAACGTTGCGGGAAATTTCCGCGGTAGGGTAGTGGGATTTTTTTCGCGATGACCTTGCCTTCTGGTCTGATGGTGTCGCTGGTATTCGATAGATAGAAGAGCGAATGAGCCGCGGCGTCGGATAGCTCGTCGAGTGATTTTAGGGCTAATGCGTAGGTGTCGCTTCCACCTGTATGGGTGAAATCATCGCAGGATCGGTGATAGCAGGGATCGAAGGGCGCTCCTGCAGTGCCGCCGTAAACGTTGGCGAGGCGCGCAGATTTTATGCCTTCTGCGCCAGAAAATACGCCGCCGGCCGGAATTCCCACTTGGATAAATGGACCATAATCTGAACGACCATTAAATGCAGTTGGATGGGATTCTTGGCCTTGGGCTCTAAAATAATCGAGCAGGATCTTTTCAATAAGGCCAGATCCTTCGGGGCCTGATGCCGCAAGGGTTTCACTTTGTGATGAATTGTCGCCGTCATAGACAAAGCGCGCGTAATTTGATGATCCGATCATGTCGAAATTCAGCATGGCAAGAATTTTTTGTTGTTCAGCACCGCTTAGGGAGTTGACGTAGAATTCAGAACCGATGAGACCAAATTCTTCTGCACCAAACCAGATGAAACGCAGTTTGTTTCTAGGCGTGAGTGAAAGTTCTTGGAACTTTAGAGCCATTTCCAAGATGGTTGCGCTGCCGCTGCCGTTGTCATTTATACCCGGGCCCTGACGAACACCGTCGAGATGTGCGCCCACCACCACCACTCGGTTCTCGTCTCCGCTTGCCGTTTCAGCAATGACATTTTCTACGGTGTAAATATCTAGTGCCACTTCAACTTTCATGAACACGCTAATGCCGGTGGGACCATTGACTGCGGTGTCGCGCAGTGTGCTCCCAACATGAAAACTTGCTCCTAAAACAGGAAAATCCGTCCTCGATGTCGTAACTCGGCTGGAAATAAGCTCCGTGCGGCCTTCATTTCCTTCATTGAAAATGATGGCGCCTCGTGCGCCCGCCGCAATGGCGTTTTCGATCTTGGTAGTAAATTCGCAAGCTCCCCGTTGGAGCAGGGCGATGTTGCCAGGAGTAAAATTGGCAAAATCATCTGTTTCACAGCCGCTGGTTGCAGAATCGGGGGCTAGGCTTGGAATGGTTAAATCAACCGCTTCGATGTCCCCGGTGACTTCCACGCTCCCGCGCGTGGTCATGCTCGCGAAATCCACGCCGGCTTCAAATCCGCGTACTTTTGGTGTTGTCGTAGAGAGTTCTGGCACATTCTGATCTCGACTTATGGTTAGGGGAAATGCTTGAAGGGTGACGTTATAGCCGGCGTCTTCTAACCGTTGTTTCACATACCGGACGGATGCTTCATAGCCAGCGCTGCTAGCCATGCGATTGCCGCCATTTCGGTCGGCGATGTCTTGAAAGGCTCTTTGGTGTGCGCGAATGCCACTAACGGTTACAGCTTCACGAAAGGTGCGTGATGCATCAACCGGGCTTTTTAAAGCGAACAGATTTGCCGATGACGTGAAGCAAATTATAAACATGACTATGTTGTTGATGCGTAATTTTCTTATCATACTCAGCGCGCCCTGTTTTATTTATAAAAATATCTAATAACAGCGCGTAAGTGGATTGGTCTTTTAATATTTTCAATAAAACTTACGTAGATCAAATAGCTTAAGTGCTTTTCCCACTGTGTTATGCTCGCGCCCTATGCTGTGTCATCCTCGTGCTTGACACGAGGATCCACGCAATGGCTACACGTTTGGGTCATCGGGTCATCCGTCGGAGGATGACAAAGGAGCTCTAGGCCTGTTCGCTCATGAGGTCTTCCTGACTTGCGGTAGTGGTTTCTACCACTTCATTGGGACGAACTAGATAGTCGTTGTCGAGATAGGGCTTGCGGAAGGTGTTGGACATGCGTCGCTCCATGGGGCTTGGTGCTTCGGCTTGATTCGGCTTTGGGCTCACGCTGAGTTTGCCGATGGGCCACAAAAAAGAGCCCATGGGGCGTTCGGCAAGTGGGCTGGGCAGTTTCCTCTCACAGATGCTGACATTGAGCGTGCCGGTTAGCTTGCCAATAGCTCGCGTCCAATCTTCCAGTTTTTGCAAGACGACTTTCTTTCGATCGACAAACCGTTCAAATAGATGGTATTCCAAGAGATTCGTTTCGCTATCACGAAATTGCCAAATACCGAT
>DASPVU010000040.1:0-4015 GCA_035622215.1 Myxococcota bacterium
AAAGCGGCCTAAAAGTTCCCGTCTCGGTGACCTCTGGATCAACGTAATAGGCGTCATATTGAATGGAAAAAAGTTGGCCGCTCCAAAAGCCCTTGGCACTATTGGACAGGGGTTTAATTTTTAGGACTTTGTTATCGGCAAACAGAGGGCTTGGCAAAGGCAAATGGCCATTAGCGTGAAGAGACTTCAATATGGCCCCCACATCCGTGCTGCTTAAAACGCCGTCTTTAGGCAATTTCGGTGGCTTCAAGAGACGCTCGATTCTGACGATCGTCATAGCTTTCAGACGCGTTTTCGCGGTCTTAAGCGCGACGTAGGGATTTTGCTCCATCACATCGGCATTTTCATCAACGCGGCAATGCTTGCTTCGTTCGCACGCATCAAATGCATTGGCAGTGCCAAGACCTTCAATGACGGACCGTTTAATCAAGCAGCAGTCGCAGGCTGTTTGCTCGTCTTTCTCGGCGATATTGCGACAGCTGCTAGTATCAGTCAGCCTTATGGATTTATTTTTGACACTGATCCAGGTCTCAGAACTGCCAATCCGAGCAATGATCATTGCCGTAATGATTAATAAGATAGTCCGCGTCACTTTGCCCCTCCCTCGCAGAACGATCCGCACCAGAAGGTTCTATCAGCAATGGAGGAAACTTGGTTGCCATGAACTTTAATCGCCTTTAGGGCTCAACGTAAGTAAACGTTCGATTTTGAAAATTGCGTAGGACTAACTTCTTTTCGCTGTAACTCACCACATAGTCAGGCAAAAGCGGGATTTTGCCGCCGCCACCTGGCGCATCAACTACATAAGTTGGCACCGCAAGGCCGGATGTATGTCCTCGGAGTTTCTCCATAATATCGAGTCCAGCCTTGATGCTGGTGCGAAAGTGGCTGATGCCCTGGGATAGGTCGCATTGATAAATGTAGTAAGGGCGTACGCGCATAAGAAGTAATCGGTGATTAAGCTCTTTTACAATGCGATAATCGTCATTAACACCTTTAAGCAGCACCATTTGGTTGCCCATAACACAGCCGGCATCGGCAATTTTGCGGCAGGCATCTAAGGCTTCAGCCGTGCATTCTTTCGGGTGATTAAAGTGGGTGTTGACGAAAACTGGTTGATGTTTTTTTAGCATCCTTGCGAAATCATCGGTCACACGCTGGGGCAAAGTGACCAAATTTCTTGTTCCCATGCGAAAGATCTCGACATGAGGAATTTGTCTTAGCCGGCTCAGGATGTAGTCCAGCCTCTCATCCGAGAGCGATAAAGGATCACCGCCGGAAATCACAATGTCTCTTACAGTTTTGGTTTTAGCGATGTAGTCGATCGCCACTTCAATTTGTTCCTTAGCGGCCATGGTGGAAGGATCTGATACTTTGCGCTTTCTCGTGCAATGGCGACAGTAAACCGGACAATTATGCGTGGTGTAAAAGAGCACTCGATCAGGATAGCGGTGAGTGATGCCGGGAACTGGCATGTCACGCTCTTCTGCCAGCGGGTCTTCTAGATCGGAATCCAAAATCTCAAGCTCGCCCATTTGCGGCACAGATTGAAGGCGGATGGGACAGTTTGGATCCTCTTTATCCATGAGTGATGCGTAATACGGCGTGATCCCCATGTGAAACATCGCATTCGACTTTTCAAAGGCCAAACGTTCGTTCTCACTAATGTTAATGACGCCTTCTAGTTGTTCAATTAGACGAAAGCGTTTTCGTTGTTGCCAACGCCAATCTTGCCAGTCTTGATCGCTAATCTTGCCAAACGCTGCCTCAATCCTGTCGATTGGGGCGTGCATAAAACGGTTAGCAAAATGCGTTGGGATCGGTTTGGTGTCTCCTTGGTTTGTCCCAATATCGCTCGCATCACGTATGGACTCTTTGGCGTCGAAGACAAATCTCACATCGATTTTGGCGAGCTCAATGGCCGATACGTCATGCTCGCTCTCAGCTGAATCCGTCGCTTGGCCCATTTCTTGCTTTTTAAATTTCATCTTGTCAGCTAGAGCTTGTGTCGGCATCGGTTACCTCGTGGTAAAGTGATTATCGGATCGCGGCAAAAACCTGTTTCCTACTCATTGTAGAGATTGCGCGAGAAATTAACCAAAAAGTCACAGTGCAAAAATTTATGAATTCGACGACCATGCTTCCGCACTTCCAACAGGCGCTTAATAACCAAGAGATCATAATTCCCCTGCTTCTTTCCTTGCTGGCAGGGCTCTTTTCCGCGCTTTCTCCCTGCGTCTATCCACTCATTCCCATAACCCTGAGCATCATCGGAGCCAAGAAATTCGAAAGCCATGTTCATGGGTTTCTCGTTTCGCTGTCCTATGTTTTCGGCATGGTACTCACGTTCACACTGCTGGGAGTTATATTTGCGAGCGTCGGCAAAATGGTTGGGACCGCTTTTTCGCACCCCTTGGTAATCCTAATTATTGCTGGTTTATTTTTCGTTTTGGCTTTATCGATGCTCGGCGTGTTCAATTTTGTCTTGCCAGAATCCTTGGTACGTCGTTTGGCCCTTGTGGGAGGAGAGGGACGAAAAGGCGCCTTTTTAATGGGTCTCGTCGCGGGAGTCATTGCGGCACCTTGTACCGGCCCTGTGCTCGGTTTCATTCTTACATTGGTTGCCAATTCTAAGAGTATTTTTTTTGGCTTTTTTCTTATGCTCTTTTTTTCCCTCGGTATGGGTACACCTTTTTTGCTGCTCGGCACTTTCTCTTCAGCGCTCGCCCGCATGCCAAAATCGGGCCTGTGGATGGATAGCATCAAGCACATTTTAGGTGCTTTCATGCTGGGCGCCGCTTTTTATTATGCTGGCCTAGTCTCGCCGAGTCTTAAGGGCTTATTTGTCTCCCTGTCGTCGCTTGGTTTCTTGCCCGTCATATTGTTACTTTTTTTGGGCGTGGTTCTGTTGCTCGTGAGGCCGCGTGCCGATTACCCGGTACGAAGGGCCTTGCAACTTGGCACAGGGGCTGGCCTTTTTGCCTGTGCTATTGGCTCGCTAATTTTTTCTCAATGGAGTCTTTCCGATTCCGAAGAGCAAATCGAGAACTTAACCTGGCATATCATTGACGCTCATTCTCCCGATACATCTTTGGACAATCTAGTTTTTCAGGGCAAAATGGAAGGCAAGCCCGTATTGATAGACTTTTACGCCGACTGGTGTGTCGCTTGCATTCAGCTTGAGAGAAAGACACTTAATGACCCTTCGGTGGCGTTTCGACTCGCGGACTTTCTGCTGTTGCGGGTGGATGCTACGAGATCTTCGGAATATATAGCTGAATTAGAGGCTCGATTTAATGTTCTCGGCTTGCCAACGGTCGTATTTTTCGACAAATACGGGCACCTGGTGGATGACGCCAAAGTGGTGGGCTTCTTAGAACCTGCGCAATTTCAAAAAATTCTTGATCGCGTGAGCCCACCACGGTAGTTACCACTTGAAGTTTACGGCTCGACCATCAATGCGGCGAACGTGGTAGATCACACCCTGTTTTTGTGGATTAGGCACAATTATCTCTATCTTGAAAGGCTTCGTCATGCGGTCACAAGAAGAGGTGACCTGTTTGACAATGGGCAGCACGGCTATGGTATCGCCGGTGTCGTTGGGAATAAGCTGAATTTCCTCAATCTCCATGCAGCTGCTCGGATGAGCGCCTTCAAGGAAGAGCTTGGTGTTGTCGCTAGATTTGGTTATGTTCGTGACATTGGCATAGGTAAAATTGTCAATGCTGTCTGAGCCGGCCGCGTCCACGAAAAGCATACTGGTTTTTTCCGATTTTTGACCCGCATTAATAGCCACCGTGTAGTCGCCTTGACCTAACTGACCTAGCGATACGGAAACTACGTAGGGAATCCGAGCTTTGATGCATACAACATCAGCGCCAGTTATTTTGGTTGCCGTCATGTCG
The DNA here is from genome assembly GCA_035622215.1 of Myxococcota bacterium. Lineage (GTDB taxonomy): Bacteria > Myxococcota > UBA727 > UBA727 > JABDBI01. Next base: position 3,906 of record DASPVU010000040.1, read on the forward strand.
ATTACTATTTTGCCATCGAGAATCTTTGCTTGCCCCATGGGACGCTTATGGCAAGAGTCTGGCACATCTCCGGTAACAATCACTTCGACATCGTCATTCGCATCAAAGCC
>DASPVU010000041.1:0-2816 GCA_035622215.1 Myxococcota bacterium
CGTGATCGGGATAACGATGGTTGATCAGCTTTCTCATGCATTGCTCAGCTTCTTGATCGGCTATCGTTACCGGAGTCAAATTCTCCTTTTGCTCCACCGAGAAATTTCGACCGTGATAGTAATGATGAATCACTTCGCCACTAGCATTAAGAAGATCATGTAAAAAGGCGCGCATTTATCCTCCGAACCCTACCCATTTTTAAAGCCCCCCTTCAGAAAAGAAAAGTGATGTGGAATATCGGCTACCCAACGATTACGGGAGACCTCCTCTATGAAAAAGGGCAAAGATTTGGAAGCTGACTATTTCACTCGTGAAAGCATCGCTTCTAAACATATCACCGACGAAGAAGAGCGACGTAAACAGAAAAAGGCTCACGATGAAGAACTTAAAGCGCTCCATTACATGAAATGCCCCAAATGTGGCCATGATCTCGAAACCAAGCGCATGAGCTATATTGACATTGACCAATGTTCCTCCTGCGGCGTTTTGGTTTTAAAGCCAGAAGATGTAGATCGGTTTGTCGCCGAGGAGAAATCGATTCTTAAGGCCTTCATAGATTTCTTTAAGTCTTAGAAAATAAGGTAGATTATGAAAAAAGTACTTGGATATAACATTCTCTTTCTGCTCTTTTCATGTCAGGCGTTCGCACTCGCGCCTTCGGCGCCAACTGATATTTCGCAGAAATTATCCATCCCGGTTGAGAAATATACCCTGGACAATGGACTCACGATGCTTTTAGCCGAAGACCACAGCGAGCCTTTTGTCGCAGTTAATATTTGGTATTTCGTTGGCTCCATAAATGAAAAACCACGAAAAACTGGCTGGGCCCATCTATTTGAACATCTCATGTTTGAAGGTTCGAAATACGTGCCTGGCTCCGAACACTTTCGCATTTTGGAAAAGATTGGCGGTTTTGACGTTAACGCCACCACGGGATTTGAGCGCACCAACTATTACGAAACCGTCCCGAAGAGCCAGCTCCCATTAATTCTGGCCATGGAATCAAGCCGCATGTTTTTCTTAAATATCACCAAGGAGAAACTCGATGAGCAGCGCGCAGTGGTTCGTAGAGAACGGGAGCAACGGGTAGAAACTGCGCCTTATGGCGTTGCAACTCTTAAGCTCTGGCAGAGTATTTTTTTGGAGAACCACCCGTTTCATGGGCGTGTAATCGGATCCCATAACGATCTTGAAGCAGCAAGCCTGAGAGATGTCCAGAATTTCTATGATTTCTTCTACGGTCCAAGTAACGCAGCTATTGCCTTGGTGGGCGACTTTGATAAAGCCGAAGCGCTATCGCTCATCAATAAATATTTTGGCAGTCTGCCCAGGACCAGGGTGGAACCCGTGCCATTGCTGCCTAAAGTTGATCTCGGCCAACAAGAGATCATCGTGGTCGACGAAAAGCTCGGGAAACTCCCTTTGGTGCGCATGCAATACGTCACACCAGCCTTGTTTCAGCCAGGCGATGCAGAGCTTGATGTCATTTCCCATATTTTGACTGGAGGAGAATTTGGGCGTCTCACCAAGGCTATTACGCGAGATAAGCAGATGGCCAGCTCGACATCAGCCTATCAACAGAGTCATCAACAACTATCGATTTTCACCATCGATACTATTGTAAATCCGGGCATCGATCCGCGGAATGTTATTATTGAAATCGATCGCGTGCTGGCCGATTTGGTAAAGAACGCGCCAACTTCCACCGAGATCGAGCGTGCAAAAAATTCCATTTTGACGACGCAGTTCTTTAGCTTGCAGAGCTTGGGCGGTCAAAGTGGCCGCGCTGAATTATTGCAAACTTATAATAGGTTTGCCGACGATCCTAATTTTATTCAGCAGGATATCGGACGGTACAAAAAGATCACACAGGAATCTTTGCTGCTATCAGCAACTCGATACCTTCCCGTTGGCAAGTCTCGTAAAATTCTTATAGCTACGCCGGCCGCGAGCGGCGTGGCTCTGAAAACGAAAAGGAAATAGATCGTGAAAAACTATAAACTGCTAATAGCTATTTTATCCTTGGGGCTTCTGTCACTTTTGGGCTGCCGCTCGATCGGTACAAAAAATCGCATAGATCGAGAGCGTGAAGAAATAGAAAAAAAAGAGACGTGGCGCTCTCAGTTGCCCATTGCTGATACAACGCCGACGCGGCCAACTCTTCCCAAAATAAGGCAGACGGTTCTATCAAACGGCCTCACCGTTATCGTGGTGGAAGACTCGCGGCTGCCCATTGCGCAAATTAACCTGGTGCTAAAAGCCGGCTCCGCACAGGATCCTTACGGTTACGCTGGCCTTAGCCATCTGACTGCATTGATGCTCAAGGAAGGCACGAAAAAGAAAACCGGGCTAGAGCTCGCCGAAGATCTTGCCAATTTGGGTACCGAACTTAGCGTTAATGTGGCGAAAGATCTAACACAGTTTTCATCGGCGGTTTTGACCAATAAAGTCGAAGATGTGGTGTCGCTCATTGCCGCCATGGTTCAAGAACCGCGCATGGCTGAAGACGATTTTGCTCGCGTCAAGTTGCTGCAAAAAAGCGCATTAGCATCAGAGCAAGGTGTTTTGACCTATGTGGCACAAACCACGTTTCTGATGGCGGCTTACGGCGAAAAGCATCCTTATGCTTTTCCCAGTGGGGGCACATTAAAGACCGTGTCTCACATAGAACTCAAAGACATCAAGAAGGCACACGCGTCTTATTATGGTAGCAATATCGCAGCATTAATCGCTGTGGGCGACGTAACGCTTGGACAAATTACGGCTTTGGCCAAACAGCACTTTGGCACATGGAAAAAGACATCGTCGGTAAAGC
>DASPVU010000042.1:0-3608 GCA_035622215.1 Myxococcota bacterium
AGAAGAAGCCATCAGGCTTGCCAACCTTACCAAATATGGATTGGCGGCCGGCGTCTATACCGACAACGTGGCCAGGGCGCATCGCGTGGCCCACAATCTTGACGCCGGGATGGTCTTTATCAATCGTTATGGTTGTTATGAATTCTCAAGCCCCTTCGGTGGTTTTAAACAAAGCGGTTGGGGCAAGGAAATGGCCATCCATTCACTTGCGACTTACACCAAAACCAAGTCCATCTGGCTCAGCATCGGCTGATAAATTTCTGACGAAAGAATCCTGTTTCACGTCGACCAGGATCATCTTTATTAAAGAGAAGGCAGCACCGATCACTAAAAATAGTGCGGGAAGGCCCCCCAGACAAGAAAGAAGCTTCATGCCTTCGACGCCAGCAAGGGCGACCAAAATCCAAGAAACAAAGCCGATGGTGACCGCCCATACGAGCTTTACCAAATTGGAGCTCACCGCCATTAATTCGCCGTCGGGTTGCTTGGTGCACAGCGCAGAAATGGCGTCGGTGGTGGAATCAGCGGCGGTGGTATAGGACAGAAAAGTCACCACCACGAAAAATCCCATGAGAAACAATGGAAATGGCAGCCGCCCTAATAATTCGTAAGAAACCACGTTGGGGCCCAATGTGCTTAAAGCCGTGTATAAACCGCCATCTAATTTTTGATAAAAAATCGCACTTCCACCAAATACCCCGATCCAAATGCAGCTGAACAAGGACGGGGCGAATAGATTGATGTGGATAAAATCTCTGATGCGGTGGCCATAGGAAATCCGCCCTAAGAACACCGCGGTGATAGGGGCCCAGGAAAGCCAACTCGACCAATAAAATATCGGCCATTGATTAGGCCAAGGATCGCCGGTTCGGCTGGTGATGAACGTGCTCATGGAGAAATAGTGGCTAAAGAAATATCCCAGCGCCTGGGCTATGGACACCATGATTTGCTTGGTGGGACCAAGCAGAAAAATGAGCGCGAGGATGACGAAAAATAACCACACGTTGATATTCGATAGTAGGCGAATCCCTTTGATCAGGCCGCTCATGGCCGAAGTGGTAAAGCACACCACCAAAAGCACCGTGATGCCCGCCAAAATCAGAGGCTGTGAGTCTTTGGCAAAATGATGTTCGAAGGAACCGCTGATGGTAAGTGCGCCGGTTCCGAGAGATGCGGCAAAGCCTGCAACCAGCGTAAATACGCAAGCTCCATCGATGAAGGTGGCAAATCTTTTGGTAGTTTGTCCTAAAATTGGTGAGAAAATCGCCGCAAGCGTAAAGGGCTGCTTGAGGTTATAGATGGCCAAGGCGAAAGCGAGGCTCGGAATCGTGTAAATCGCGTAAGAGGTTATCGACCAGTGGTGAAAGAGGGTGGCGAGCGCAAATTGTTCGGCACCCGCCGAGCCAGGCAAAAGCCCTAAGCTTTTCGGCGGAGACATCATGTGGATGAGAGGCTCAGACGTAGCCCAAAACATGATGCCGGCAGTGACGGTGGTGCACAAGGAAATAGCAAACCATTGTTTTTTATTGAGCAAAGGTTTGGCATGTTCGCCGCCAATTTTAATTTGGGAAAGCGGGCTTAGATAAATGATGAAACAAATAATCACCATTCCCAAGGTGCCATAAGCATAGAGCCAATCAAGCTCGGAAAAGACAAAATTTTTCGCCTGCTCGAGCACCGAGATAAAATCCCGGCCATAAAAGAAGCTAAGGCCACCGAGCAAAAAAAATGCCCCGTAAGAGGGCCAGAAAACACCGTGACGAGTACTCATTTTTTTCAAAAAATTCATAAGCTCCCCATTGACAGGAGCCAATATAACTGCTCGCAGCGTGCTCGCTATTCCACTCCGTTAAAAATTCTCTCGTAACCTCTCTTGCAATTTCGCAGGTCGTCGAATTGGGCGGTCGCACAAGTTTCTTCGTCATGGCGAGCGGAGCGCGGCCAGAACATATTGCCAATTCCCTGGATGGCCACGCCGCTATGCGGCTCGCCATGACGATGGGCAGGGTCCACACAACAATGCTCGCGCTCAATGATGATACTAAAGCGGTGCATGCAAGAATGCCGGCTCGTCATGACGACGATGAGCGTGGATTTATGGTCATGGATTAAGGGAGACGGCGGATGAAAGATTTTTGTAGTCTTCTGTGGTCATGGAGTAGTCGTAGATTTGGATTACTGCTGTCCTTCTTAGAGATGTGAGCAGCTCTTCGCCCTTCTGCGCGCGCTTGTTATACTTCACCGCCGATTTTATTCGATCGCGCACCTGTTCTAATGGCATGGGCTTTGATGAAGTTTTCTCTTCGACGTAAACGATGTGGTAGCCAAAATCGGTTTTAACCGGCCCTACCGGTGTTTTGAGCGGAGCGCTAAAAGCCAGATCTTCAAAGGACTTTACCATGCGCCCCCGCGGGAAAAACCCCAAATCGCCACCCATTTTGACGCTAGGACCTTCGCTATATTTCTGCACCAGATCGACAAACGACGCATTGGGCGCCTGCGCTTCCTTGAGTACAAGATTCGCCTTTTTTAAGACGAGCTCGATCTTCTCTTTTGGATCATTGGGGCTCGCTTTAAGCAAGATATGACGTGCGCGAACCATTTCTGGTTGAACATATGCCCTGATATTTGCTTGGTAATGGCTCAAAAGTTCTTCTTCGCTGGGTTCTTCTTGCACCGTTAATTTGCTGAGCAATTTGTCTCGGTTTAACTCGGCCAAAATGGTTTTTTGCACCTGTTCTTCGGTGAGGCCCTCTTTTTCCAAAAACTGCTTAAACATGAACTGCCCACCTAGTTTCTCCTTATACTTTTCAAGCCCCTCCACACGTTCAAGCCGATCGACCTTGACGCCCTCTTGTTCTGCCTTCTGGGTAAATATCTCATCATCGATCATCTTGCTTAGGATGCTCGCGCGAAGTTTTCGATCAAGGTCAGCTGACATGGGCTTGTTTGCCTTGATAAATTTCTCGACCGCCCGCTGATGCAAGGCGGACAACTCAGATTTCTTCAAAGTGACGCCGTTCACTACGGCAACAACGCCTTGCTCGTTCTTTGAAGTTTGACCACTCTCCCGCGCGCGACAAGATGGCTGGCAGGAAGACATCACGCAACTAAAAAGCAGGGCCATCACCGCCTGCACCAGAGCAAATTTCCGCGCCATCATTCCCCCTAAAAATGCTAGCTAAGATGGCTTGACGAACACCCTCGCACTACCCAGACCAATGGTACAATTAAGGCGCTCATCTTTGCCAATAACGGTGTCGGACATAATCACCGTGTTGGTGAGTTTCGCACCCTCGCCTATGATCGCTCGTTCACCAATTACAACATTGGGCCCCAATCTTGCTAAAGCACCGATGCGGGCGCCGCGAGCGATGATGAGTGGGCCCATCAGCCTTGCGCTATCAGCTATCGTCACATCGCCGGAGCGCGCGATTTTGTCGCGCGTTATGGACCAAGAGCTGTCGAGAAAATTAGGCCGCACCGCGCCCTGAGAAAGATCCCCTAAGATAGCCATATTTTCACTAAATATCCTTTTGGCGGTCCCGAGATCATTATAAAATAGCGGCATAATAACCCCGCTCAGGATTCGCCCTTGGTTGAGAAAG
>DASPVU010000043.1:0-6518 GCA_035622215.1 Myxococcota bacterium
TTTTTTCCGTTGCCATAAAGATTGAATTGGCGCCCGCGTAATAACACAATGCGTGCAATTCGTCGGTCATGGCGGTGCGGCCCGCGCTTAATCGAACTACGGATTTAGGCATGATCACGCGCGCAGTCGCTACCATGCGCACCATTTCAAAGGGATGGGGCGGTGGCACGTCATTGAGCGGCATGTTGTCATATTTGGCTAAGAGATTTATTGGCACGCTCTCCGGATGAGGATCCAGGTTCGATAGCTGCTCTAAAAGCCCGATACGGTCACGCCGCGCCTCGCCAAGACCGATAATGCCGCCAGAGCAAACGGTAATCCCAGCCGCGCGCACATTGCGGATAGTGTCCAGGCGATCTTGGTAGGTTCTTGTGGTGATAATCTGCCCGTAAAATTCCGGCGATGTATCGAGGTTATGATTATAAGCAGTGCAGCCTGCCGCGTTAAGCCTAATGGCCTGTTCTTTGGTCATCATGCCGGCGGTGAGGCAAACTTCTAATCCGAGCTCATCGATGGCCTTTACCATGGCGAGAATTCGGTCAAACTGCTCACCATCTAATACCTGTCGCCAGGCCACGCCCATGCAAAAACGCGTGGCGCCACAAGCCTTGGCGTCTTTGGCGATGTTGACTGCCTTTTCAACCGAGAAAAGACGCTCTTTTTCTATATTGGTTTGATAATGGCCCGATTGCGGACAATATTTACAATCCTCTGGACACGCGCCAGTTTTAATACTCTGAATGCGACAGGGTTGAATTTCATGTGGGTTATGAAAATTCCGGTGGATCGAATGAGCGATATGTAAAAGATCCACCAACGGCTTCTCAAAAATTTCTTGTATCTCATTATATTGCCAAGTTGAACGAATAGATAAATAATCGGCTATATTCATTCGCGATCACCTCAACGCTCAAAACAAGAGGCCTAGCTCCGCAGTTGTTAAAAGTCAAAGAGCGTTCCATTTCTGTGTCGTCCGCGGCTTGACCGGTCCATAGCGTGGATAAAAACGGATCTCAGCGAGATGAGAGCCGCCACATTCATGAAATCCAATCTCTAACGACGGTCCATCGTCTTCGCGAGCCCAAAGGGCGTGGCGATCCAGCTACGATCGCCTGGGCTATTACTGGATGGCCACGCCCTACGGGCTCGCCATGACGAAGAAACCGAGTTAATTAATCCCGCTGTCGGCGTTCGATGTCAAAGGGGAGGCGGGCTTGGGGGACGCCGTTTAGACGGTAGGCTTCAAGCGATCGGAGATAGGGACGCGCGAGGCTTACCAGCGGCTTGAGCTCTTGAATGGTTGGGCTTTTGAGAAAGGCCACAAGGCCCGAGGTTAGGGAAAATTGCTGAACAAAGCCTGGCGCTCTAATATCGATGGTTATCGCTTGATCTTCGGGAATGTAAGCCAGCAACCGGATAGCGTCGATCGCTTCGGAGAATCCACCAAGCTCGTTAACTAATTTCTTCTCAAAAGCTTCTTTGCCAAGCCAAACACGGCCATCGGCTTCTTTGCTTACTATGCTCCGATCGAGCTCGAGGCCATCGCTCACCGCTTGAATAAAGTTCTGATAGTACCAGTCGACAATCTTTTGCGCCTCCTTGCGTTCTTCAGGCGTCAAACTGTGAAACACTGATGGCCCCGGGTTTTTGAGCGGAGACAATTCCTTGGAAAAGACTCCGATTTTTTCCGCAAGCTTTTCGCCTGAAAACATCAGGGAAAAAACGCCAATGGAGCCGGTGATGGTGTTAGGGAGAGCTAGAATGTGACTGCTGCCGGAGGCAATAAGATAGCCAGCCGAGGCCGCCACATCGCTCATGGATGTCACGACCGGTTTTACTTTTTGTGCCTTTACCAAAGCATGTTGAATCTTATGGCCCGCCAAGGCATCGCCGCCAGGTGAATCAATACGAATGATGATGCCCAAAACGTCCGCGTCATCCACCGCATCTTCGATTTCGTCCACGATGTCGGTGGCGCCGGTCACGGGAAACAAGGATGAAAACACGCCGGGAGCCACTCGACCATCAACCAGCGTGTCATCGATGGGAATCACGACGATTTTTTTGTTCGCATGCCAGGACTGGGATTTGAATTTTCGCCCCTCATAATCGCGATAAAACCGCACTCGGAGATTGCCATGGTCGGTTATGGTGTCCACCGCATCATTGGGTTCAATAATTTCGTCTACCAGCGCCGCGTCTCTTGCGGCGGTCGCGCTAATTTGCCCTTGGGCAAAGAGGCTTTTGACTTTATCCAAACTGATATTTCGGGCGTGCACCACTTCGGTTAGTAGCGTTTCATAAAAGCTATTGAGAATATTGTTGGCCACTTCAATTTCTTCTTTTTGCGGTCGCGCATCGGTCCATTGCCTCGGGAAGGTCTTGTAGTTGCCAGCAACCACCGCCTCGGCTTTCACCCCAATTTTTTTGAGCAAATCCGCGAAATAAACCAAATTGGCCTGGAAATTGTGGAGAGATAGGGTGGCCTGCTTGTTCATCAATATTTTGTCTGCTGCCGTGGCAATAAAATAATCTCTTTCTGACGGAGCATCTAAATATACCACCACCGCTTTCTTATGCTTTCGGAGCGTCAAAATGGCATCTCGCCATTCTTGGGCGCGGGCATCACCGAAGCCGAAGCCATTGAAATTGAGCACAACTCCCGAGACGGTTTTATCTGTAGCCAGCCGCCGAAGCAGAGCGAGAACTGACAGAGGGCTTGGCTCGACACTAAAAAATCGGTCCGCAAGCGATCTTGGTCGGCTCTCTAAATTGCCATTTTGATCGATAGTCAGCTCAACCCAGAGACCCGAAGGTTCTGCCACAGAAGGCCATTCTTCAGTGGATGCGCGTAAATCGCCACCTACCGCAAAATTATTATCGGTCGTGTTGATTACGCTTGAAATGCCTAACCCAAGATGAGCGAGGTTGGCCGTCAGGGAGACGGTGAAGATGGGTTTGGACCAGCCGTCTTTAATGCCGGGAATTTCTGCGCTGATGGCCGCTTGGTAGCCCTTGTATGAGGTCTTTAAGCTGAAAATGGGATCGGTGCGAAAACCATCATTCCAACTCGCGCCCTTTGGTACCCATTTGCCGTCTAAACCAATAGTAAAAATTTCTTTGTAGGGTCTGATGGCAATGCCGGCGACCAAATTGGGCGCGGAAAAAATGCCACCGCTTATTTCCTCATAATGGCCGCCCAAACTAAGAAAGGACCAAGGGCGCGTCTGCAGGCCAAAGGTAAACAGCCAAGGACTTGATTTTTCCTCGAGAAAATTATGTGACTTCAGGACGGAAAAGCCAAAACTGGTGTAGCGCAAAAGGTTGACGGCGGCGCCAAAAATACCCTGAAGATCCGTGCCCAATTGTTCTTTAGCTTTTGCGCTAAACGCGGCTTGTGTGCCAATACCCATAGCCAGGGTGAGGGAATTCCACAGATTCACCGCCACATTGGCGTTGCCATGATGCCGATCGCCGCGGGCGCTCCACTCGTAAAGATATTGCACCGCCGTTTCGCTGCCACCCATGAAGGCAAGACCAGCCGGGTTATGCCATAGCGCCCAGTTCCCCTCGATAGACGCAGTCTCCGCCGCCGGCACAAATTTCCGACCAATACTCTGACCATGGGCAACACCGCCTACAAAAAACAACGCAACTAAAATTAAAGTCTTCATGACGCCACCAAAAAAAGCCCGCCACCTAAACCATATCAAACCTCAAAACGATTTCGAAAAAACAACCTCATAAAGCGCGCGGCAGACAGCAGCATATTTATGTTGCGTTTACCACCAACAGATGCTAGTATCAATATTGATACTACGGTGGGGCGCGGAAGTGGGTCAAAGCATAGAAGAACTATTGGCAAAATTTGAGCTAAGCCCGCAAAACGTGAGGTTTGCTGACCTGGCGAGGGTTTGTGACACAATTTTTGGCGAAGCTCGGCAAAGTGGTACCAGTCATCGAGTTTATAAAACGCCATGGCAGGGCGATCCCAGAGTCAACATTCAGAATGACAAAGGACGAGCCAAGGCCTATCAAGTCAAACAAGTATTGCGCGCAGTAGAAAAGATGATGGAGGCAGGTCATGCATGACAAATACAGCTATCGAGTGATGTGGTCCGAAGAAGATCAAGAATATGTAGGTTTGGTTGCCGAGTTTCCAAGTCTGAGCTGGTTAAGCAAATCTCAAGAGGCAGCCTTCAAAGGTATCCGAAAGCTGACTAAGGAAGTTATTGCCGATATAAAGCAGCAAGGGGAACCCATTCCTGAACCCTTAGGGAGCAAGACTTATAGCGGAAAATTTATGGTTCGCGTGCCACCAGAAGTACATCGCAGGCTAGCCCTCGCCGCACAGGAAGCGCAGGTTTCATTAAATCGATTTGTCAGCGCCAAGCTAGCCGCATGAGGTTCAATCGCGCGCCTAACTCGGCGTTACTTTGATGAGGTCGTTCAGATCGTCTTCGGTAATTAGGTGGCTTTCGGCGGATTTTCTTAGCGAGTCTTCTTCTACTTCGCTGAGCAGCTGTTCCACGTAATGGATGCGTTCTTTTTTAGCCTTGATGAAGTCTTCATCCATTTCGCGCTTTTTTAGCTCGGCCAAGATTGTCTGCCTTTCTTCGTGAAGTCTTGCGGCGATGTTGGAATCGTCGTGCACGCCTTCTTCGATGGCCATGCTGGCATAGACCTTTTGCTGGGCAGAAATGGCGCGCAAGCGTGCGATGCAGCGTGCCATGAACGTCATGGCTTCACTGCGGGTTTCTACCAGGCCCAAAATCTTTACCAGCGGGCCCATGGTGCAGCCTTGCAGTAAAACCGATAGTACCACCACGCCAAAGGTCATGGCGATTAGGGTATCTTTGCCAGCTATGGTGTCGGGAATCGATAACACCAAAACCATGGACAGACTTCCGCGTAAACCGCCCCACCAAATGGCCGTGGCGCTTTTGATAGTCATAGGTTGCCCCATGCGGTTTAATAAACCAAGCGGCAAAAACACGCTAATAGCCCGCGAAGCGAGAACGGCCAAAAAGGCAAACACTATCAATGTGGCGTGGTCAACCAAAAACAAGAGATTAACCTTGAGGCCAATCAGCAAAAACACCAAGGTGCTAACGAAAAACGACATGTAGCGCCAAAAACCCACAACGGCCATGCGACTTGCAGGCTCAAGCCCATAGCGCTTGCCAATATTACCGAGCAGGAGACCAGCAGTGGCCGTGGCCAGCACGCCCGAGGCATGTAGCGACTCTGCGACAATAAACGAGCCATAGGCCGCCACGGTGGTAATGGCGATGGAGATCAGCGGATCCTTGGCAAAGGGTAAGGTAAGATTAGCCAGTGCGCCGAAAACGGCGCCGGTAGCAATGCCGAAGAGCGCTTCAGTTACAAAAAGATAAGCACCATCTTTAAAGCTGAATACCCCCGAAGTGAGAGCGGCAAGTACCACGGAATAGATGACGATGGCGGTGCCATCGTTAAACAAACTCTCGCCCTCCAAAATGATGGCGAGTTTGCGTTTGACGCCGAGTTGCTTAAATAGCGCGATAATCGCAATAGGATCGGTGGCGGCAATAATTGTGCCAAATAGCAAATAGTGCATGAAGGTCATGCCCGCGTTTACTCTAAAAGTCGAAATCTCGATCAAGAGCACCAGCGCTGTCGCAAGAGCGGTAAGAATAACCCCGGGCGCCGCCAACATGGCGATGGTTGGCGCATATAGTCTCAGTTCCTTCAAGGGAAAATGAATCGCCGCTTCAAACAATAGGGCGGGTAAGAAGACACCCAGCAAGAGCTCCTGCGTCAGATCAATATTGGGCACCAAACCGATAGAAGATAAGCCTATGCCAACCAGCATCAACAGCACGGTGTAGGGCAGCTTGACTCGGTGAGAGATGATGCCCACCAATGTCGCCACCACCAACAGCACCACCATAGGCTCAACGATAGAAGCTTTTGCAAAACTATTAGCAACAGTGTCCATTATTGGCATCCTCGATTTTGCCCCTTCTCCCGCCTGCGGGAAAAGGCTGGGATGAGGGCGTATGCCGATAATCTAGGCACTCACACAGTTAATACAAGTGGCGTTGCTGGATTTTTTATACATTAAACCGGAAATGGATGACGTCTCCATCCTGTACTACGTATTCTTTGCCTTCGGTACGCATCTTGCCTGCCGCCTTGGCCGAAGCTTCGCCGTTATACTTTAGGTAGTCGTCGAAGGCGATCACTTCAGCTTTGATGAAACCACGTTCAAAATCGCTGTGAATTACCCCCGCAGCCTGGGGTGCTCGACTGCCCTTCTTAAACGTCCAGGCGCGCACTTCCTTCACGCCAGCCGTAAGAAATGTGCATAGATCCAACAGCGCATAAGCCTTTTTGATCACCCGATCCAAGCCCGCTGATTCAAGGTGCAGATCAGCGAGAAAAGCCTTGCGGTCCTCAGGGCTTAAGTCCTTAAGCTCTTCTTCAATTTTGGCGCAGATTTTTACCACTTCATCGTGGCGCTTGGCGGCAAACTC
>DASPVU010000044.1:0-6222 GCA_035622215.1 Myxococcota bacterium
CGAGGCAACGGCAATAAAACGGCCATCGTGTTTGAGAATGAAGAAGGCTCAGCGAGAACCATCAGCTATCAAGAACTGCTAGATCTCACCGGTAGTATCGCCACCATGCTTTACGACCGCGATATTCGCCAAGGCGACCGGGTGGCGATTTACCTACCCATGATTCCAGAGGCTATTGCTTCGATGCTGGCTTGCGCAAGAATCGGCGCCATTCATACCGTGGTATTTGGTGGTTTTTCTGAAGAAGCGCTCTCAGACCGGATTTTTGATGCTCAGGCCAAAGCGGTAATAACGGCGGAATCAGGACAACGCAAAGGTCATGCGCTTCGTTTGCGGAAAACGGTAGAACAAGCTCTTCGTCAAGAAAAATGCGCTTCTGTCACCACAGTTCTTTGTTTTGGACTGGCGGCCGAAAAAGCTGGCTCTAAGATAATTCCTTATGAAAGGCAAACCCTATGGCCTGAAGAAGTGACGAAGCCCTTGGCGTTTGATGCTGAGCATCCACTGTTTATTCTTTATACCTCAGGTACCACTGGAAAGCCCAAAGGCCTGTTTCATGCCACGGGAGGCTATCTCGCCCAGGTGGTAGCAACCACGCAGTGGGTTTTCGATCTGAGAGATGAGGATCTTTTTTGGTGTACGGCTGATGTGGGCTGGATAACCGGGCATAGTTATCTAGCCTACGGCCCCTTGGCTTTGGGTAAGAGCGTGTTTGTCTACGAGGGAGCGCTCAATTGGCCTGATAGCCGCAGGATTTATCAGCTGATCGATAAGCATGGCATAACTGTGTTATATACAGCGCCCACCGCCATTCGTATGTTCATGCAAGCGGGAGATGCGCATGCGCAAGAATTCGCATTGTCGACCATAAGACTTTTGGGCAGCGTCGGTGAGCCGATCAATCCGGAAGCGTGGCAGTGGTATCGGCGAGTGTTTGGTAAAAACCGCTGCGAAGTGGTTGATTCCTGGTGGCAAACGGAAACCGGCGCCATGATGATTGTTCCCATCGAGCATATATCGGCGCAAAAACCCGGAAGTGCAAGCCAAGCCTTCATGGGGATTTCCGTCAGCGTTGTCGATGATCGGGGAGAAAAAGTAAAATCAAATAGCGCAGGCTATTTGGTGATCGACAAGCCCTGGCCTTCTTTAGCGCGTGGTATCTGGGGCGACCAAGAGAGGTTTTTCGACACTTATTTCAGAAAGTTCTCCGACGTTTATTTTACCGGCGACGGCGCCAAAATCGATGGCGATGGCGATTTCTTCATTAGTGGCCGCATCGACGATGTAGTTAACGTGGCTGGTCATCGTTTGGGCACAGCGGAAGTCGAAAGCGCTTTGGTTGCGCACGTTTCTGTCGCGGAAGCGGCAGTTGTTGGCGTGCGAGATGAAGTAACCGGGCAAAAACTTGTGGCCTTTGTCGTCTTGATCAACGGCTTTACCGCTTCATCCGATCTTTCCGAGCAACTGCGCGACCATGTAAAAACCATGATAGGTTCCTTCGCCAAACCCGCCGCCGTCCATTTCGCGACCACGCTCCCAAAGACCCGCTCAGGCAAAATCATGCGACGCCTGCTGCGCGCCAAAGTCTCAGGCCAAGCCGTCACCACCGACGTCTCAACCCTCGACGACACCACCTCATCGTAAACGACACCCGCGGTCAAGCCAGCGGTACGACAATAAAATTAGGTATTAGTCGCAAGATTTGTTCCGGATATTGCCCGCTTTAATGTTATTGTCCAAAGGATAACCACCGGCGCTCTTCGAATATAAACCACGGAACAAGCTTCCAGCATCAGGTACAAGTTTATTAGCTTTGTAATCGTACTCTACATAAGCTGTCTGTCCAAACCGCATGATGGTCGCTTTGAGGCGACATTTGCCTCCCTGGCTGATTTCAACGTCAAAAGTATCAGGCAGTGGTCCATTGAGCTTTATATTCTTCGCGACTTCTCCAGCCCCAAGGCCAACACTACCCAAGCCTGGAACTCTTACCAAAACGCGGTAAGAACTTTGCACGCCCTCTGAAGGCGACCTATTCCAGATATCAAAAAGCGGGATTGTCTGGGCATAACCGCTTGCGGTGAACATCGCAGCAGCACAAAATAGCAGGGCGATTTTTCCGTAATTATTAAGCAATTTCATAGAGTTCTCCTCTTTGATTGGTTATCTATGGTAATTACCTAACAATTTTCCGCCACATTTCATCCGTGATCTTGTAGTTTGAGGTTTTCCATTTGTTGGTGACGGTGGTCGTCGTGGGCGTGGACGTAGAGTCGGGTGGTTTGTTCGTTTTGGTGGCGGAGGTTGGATTTAATGTTGGTGAAAGAAATGCCGGCTAGATCCTGACGAGATGCGGATAGGTGGCGCAGCCAGTGGGGAGAAAAACGCAAGAGTTTTTTGTGGGATATGGAAGCTGGATCGAATTTTTTGGCGGCCAGGGTCGCTACTTCCTTCACGAGATTGCTCATTTGTCGTACTGTCAGCGCCCTGTCTTTTTTTCTCAAGCTAAAGATCAGTGGCATGTGTTCCTCACTTTCGGGTAATGGGGCCATGCCCATCTGGTGGCGATAGCGCATGATCGCTTGCAAAAGCCCAGAATTAACCGGGACCTTGCCCCATGAGTCGCCCTTGCCCCGCACAAAAAACCAATAGCGGCCATTTATTTTTTTAAGATGGGCCCATAAGGCGCGTGCTAGCTCGTCAATTCTTAAACCCAAGAAAAATAGCGCGCTAAAGAGAAACCTAAGCCTCTCTTTCTTAAACCGCGCGATATCGTCGGATTCAGGCGAGCTTTCGATCACATCAATAATGGCTGACCATTCGTGGTCCTCGACGATGCGTTCTTGGATCCTGATGCTCTGCTCTTCGGCAGATTTCTTAAAACGACTTTTGCGACGAATGAGAGCAAAGGGATTTGCATCTACATAACGCGCATCCACTAGATATGACATCAGAGAATTAAGACTGGCCAGAGCGAGCTTAATCGCGCTTTCTCCCAAAGGTCCGGCAAATGGATACCAAGTGGTTTCAGAAGCAACTCCCTTTTTTTTTCGCCGCGGTCCGCACCACACTTCCTTCGGCGAGGGGTTCTTCAGAAATTCAATATAGGCTTCAACGTGCTCGCGATCTAAAGAGGAAAAATTGGTCTTTTGCGCATTGACACACCACACCAAAAATCTCTCGGCTTCCTTTTTATACGTCCGATAAGTGGCGGGTTTCTCAAAATATTCGTCGAGCCAGCGTTCGATAGCTTCTACATCATTTTTCGCCCGAATACGGCAGCGA
Organism: Myxococcota bacterium; assembly: GCA_035622215.1. GTDB lineage: Bacteria > Myxococcota > UBA727 > UBA727 > JABDBI01. Next base: position 3,286 of record DASPVU010000044.1, read on the forward strand.
GTGGAAGTGGTTTGCGGTTGACGTGAAAGCTCGGCCAGGCTTCTGAGATTTCCACGTTGGAACGCCGTGATGGACATACGGACTATCTCTCATCTCGCGCCAGCACGGCGCGCAATCTCGCTATCGTGACCAGCGACCGCTTGTTAATGTTGGTGATCTTTTCGAGCTCGGCCGACTGTGTGGTGGCTCTTTCTCGCAGCAAGCTCATTTCTTGCGTCGTCATTGTGACAGAGAGAGCAGCGCCTGCCGCGATCTCTTTTAGTGTTGCGATCTCTTGATCTTTTTCCGCTAGAACTTGAGCCGTTTGGTTTTTATCCGCTTGCAAATTGGCGAGATTAGCCTCCAAGAGTTTCATCCTCACATCCTGGTTATAGTTTAGCGTTTTAAGCTCATTGAGCTTTTCCGAAAACTCGACGCCAAGCTGCTTCTTTTCTTCGATCAGTTTCTCGATGAGGCTATTTTGTTGCTGAAATCGCAAGGTTTCCAGGCTGCGGTGCTTTTCCATTTCATTGATGTGGAGATCCTTAACTTCTTTGAGGAGATTTTCTTGTGCCGATTTCTCCTGTTCTCTCAAATTTCTCAGGTTTGTAATTTCTCTTTCAGATGCCTTTCTCATTTCGATCTCGGCGGCAAGCTGCTGGTCCAAGGTTTTGAGCGAAGAAGCTTTGGCCAAGAGTTGACTTTGTATCTCACTAAACTCCATCATGACGGCCTCCATGGCTCGCTTTGCCTTGGCTAGCTCCTCATCCCTATTTCTAATCTTTTCCAGAAAATCCTGTTTTACCAGGTTGAGCTCTTCTAAAGCTTCGGTTTTCAGGTGCTCGTGAACGAGTTTTACCGCTCGGGATATGGGATCGAGCTCTAAAGGTGATGATGAAACTGGCGCGTTGTTGAGTCCGCGACTTTTTATCCATGTTTTTCGATACTTATAAAGCTCATTGGGACTGCCCCGGCTCTTGCCCAGGTGCAGTAGCCGATCGCGAATGGCATCGCCGGTAAGATCTGGGAGCGAGCCATGAAGAGCCCATAAATCATCACAAGCCTGCCATACTTCTTGTTCTCGACGTCGCGTTGCTATTTCCACAGATCAAACCTGAATAAATTGTTTGGTTATTACGCATTGTTATTGTACCGCTAGCCACCTCCTTTGGCAAAAGCCGAAAACTAAAGCAAGATGCCAATGCAGCCGAAGGTTATTATTGCTCATGCGTATGACCCATAAATATTTTGAATCGGACAATGCCGCAACTATCAAAGGCGTGGCGTGGATGAGTTTTTTGTGGTCCATGTCAACATTAATGGTGTTTAGCGTTCTTGGAGCCTTTCTCGAAGACGAACTAAAAATGGGCCATCTGAGCATCGGCATCATTGAAGGTGTGGCTATTTCGTCTTCTTTTTTGTCCAAGTTTTTTTCGGGTTATTTAAGCGACGTGATAAAGCGGCGAAAGCCTTTGATAGTTTTTGGCTCCTTGATGAGCGCTGTTACGAAACCGCTGTTTGCCATCTGTTATGGTCCGGGCCTGCTGTTTTTCGCAAGATTTTTTGACCGCTTGTCCAAGGGTATTCGGTCGGCTCCTACCGATGCGCTAATTGCTGATTTGAGCGGCGAGAATTCCTATGCTAGTAATTTTGGCTATCGCCAATCGCTTTACACCCTGGGGCAAGTGGCTGGTGCTTTGACTGCCATGAGCGTGCTTCTCATTTCTGGCAACAATTATCGCTTGCTTTTTTCTCTTGCGGTCATACCCATTGGTTTGGCCACTCTGCTCTTGTGCGTGGCTATCCGCCCCAATCCTGATACCCATCCACGCACCCAAAACGAATTTGCTTACCAAAAGATCAAGGTGGCCGACTTCAAGAAGTTTTCGCCAGCATTTTGGTGGCTGATGATGGCCTTCTTTTTTCTGATGCTCGCGCGTTTTAGCGAGACCTTTTTGACGCTCAAGGCCAAAGGCGTGGGTTTTGGTGTCGCCTATTTGCCCCTGATCATCGTGATCATGGACTTGGTTCATTCTAGTGTCGCCTGGCCCGCAGGGAAATTTGCTGATCGGTTTTCTCGGGAGCAGATGCTAGCCATTGGGCTTATTTTCATGGTAGCGGCCCAGGCCGTGCTCGCCTACGTCACTACCGTGCCTGGAGTTATCGCTGGCATGATACTCGTGGGGCTTGCCATGGGCACCACCCAAGGGCTGCTAAAGGCCTTGATCGCCCAATCTACGCCGCCAGAGCTTCGCGGCACTGCCTTTTCCTTGTCGTTTGTCATTAGCGGCTTTGCTCTCTTTTTAGGTAATACGATAGCCGGCAACCTATCCCATGCATTTGGCCTTTTCGCCACCTTCCTGGGAGGAACATTTTTCTCGTCGGTATCAGTGGCAATTCTCTACGCGGTATTTCTCAGGCAAAAAATCAAAAGCGCCGCGGTCGTCGGTTAGGGCGCTCTTCGATAAAACAAAACATAGGCACCCGCTTGGTCACGGAGTGCTTCTGCCTCGTCAATCGCAGTAACAACACTATCATTCGCATTAAACCACTTGCCGTTTCCGCTCTTAACATTGGCGGTGTAATGGCCACCGCTCAAGGTTCCAGCATGCAGAATTACGGCGAATAGTTCAAAGGTAATGGGTCCGTCGAAAGCAGTGGTTAAGGACAACTTTGCAGGATACTGCACCTTCGTCGTGATTTTTTTTCCTGCCGCCGTAAAACGGCTGAGTTGCAAGATCAAGGTCTTTGGCGCTTGATGAATAGTGATTTGTCGCGAACGAGTTTTAGGGTCGCTCGTTTCTATTTCTTCCTTGGCACGATTTGCGAGCAACTGTTCCAACGTCAGGGTTTCATTAGTTTGGTCTAGAGCAAGCTGAATAGAGTTAAATTTTTGGTATTGAATGTTAACACTGCCGTCGGTTTTCATTTGCCTAGTCTTGTCGATTCCGTCAAATA
>DASPVU010000045.1:0-7098 GCA_035622215.1 Myxococcota bacterium
GTTCACAGAAATTCGCTTTTCCAAAGGCGACGCAACTGCCGACCAAAAGGAAGCACTCAAAAAGAAATCTAATCACTGGGGCTTTGAAGTGCCCGTGGGCTTTTATTTCGGCGCCTCAGAGAACATTGGCGTTTATCTCGACATCAACACCAAGTTTGCCCAATTCGGCGAAAACTTCAAAGATTCCTGGAGAGAAGACTTCACCTTGGGCCTAGCCTTCGCCCTATAAACACTCTTCTCAAATATCCAACGAGAAAGCGGCCCCGCAGCCGCTTTTTTTTATTGTTTAATGCGATCCAAGAGGGCGAGGAGGGCGAAATGATAGCCGCGAGCGCCTAGGCCGGAAATTACGCCGAGGGCGATGTCGCTCACGAAAGAGGTTTTACGAAATTCTTCGCGGCGAAAGACGTTGCTTAGGTGCACCTCAATGGTCGGCAAATTGATGGCTAAGAGGGCATCGCGGATGGCCACGGAGGTGTGCGTAAAGGCGCCGGGATTTATGACAATGCCGCCGCAGTTTTTGAGGGCCTGCAAAAAATCAATAATGGCACCTTCATGATTGCTCTGAAAAAACTCCAATTTGACGCGGTCCTTGAATGCGCTCAAAAGCTCACGATTGATGGCGTCGAGCGTCTCTGTGCCATAGTGGTGGGTTTCACGACTGCCCAAGAGGTTAAGATTAGGTCCATTTACCACGGCGATACTATTCACGATTTTCACCCTCGCAGAAACTCTTCACCTTCGGTCATGATGGCGACAAATTTTTCTTCGTCAAATTGAGCTACGGCGCTCGTCACTTCCGTCATGGCTTGAGATAACTGTTGATGGGTTTTTTGGGTATGGGGATTCAAGGCTTGAATCTCAAAATATAGTTGTGGGTTTTCTGACATTACCTTTTTGGCGACAGCGAGAAGGTTAGAGAAGGTTGGCGAGGAGAATTTCTCCAGGTATTCGACCGAAAATTGGCTCTCGGCTAAGGCGCGAATAAATACAATATTGATCATGTGAGACAGGGACAGCAAAATCGCAATAATCGTGTCATGCTCATCGATGCTCATGTCGACGACTTGCAGTGGTGTGGCGCGAAAGATCTCGCTTACCAGATCGTCGGCTTCTTTGACTCCCAAACTGGTTCTAATTACATGTTTGCCGTAGAGCAGATTAACCGATGGGCCAAACATGGGATGAAGAGATGTGACCCGTACACCGTTTTCCTTTAGCTTGAGCAAAGACTGATACACGGGAGCTTTGACCGAGGATGTGTCAAAGATCGTGGGGTGCTTCAGCTTGAGCGCGTAAATTTGGCCCAAAATATCGTTGCTGATCCTGATGGGAGTGGCGACGGCGATGATGTCATAAGAATCTGCAGATGGCTCGAGCTCGGTCGAATATTGGCAAGGAAAGCCAGGATGGACCAAGTCGATTACCGAGACTTCGTGGCCAGAATCAGAGAAGAAGCGATATAGCCATTGGCCTAGCCGACCAGCACCGCCCACTACGGCCACGGATTTTTTTACGTCGTCATCGCTATTTTTTATCCTGTCTTGTTCTTGGCAGGACAAAGAAGCTTCAACGATAAGCTTTTGCAAGGCGATGGCGAAGTCCTTCGGTAAATCGAGCCCCTTGGCCATGAGCACCGCGTTTTCAAAAACCTCTTTTTCTCTTTTGGAATCCCGGTCCGGTATGGATAAGTCTCGTTTTGCTCGACCAATCTCTAAGGAGAGTTGCTCCCTTTTTTTGAGGGCCGAAAAAATCTCTCGGTCGATTTCGCTGATGGCGCTTCGACATTGCTTAATTACCTTTTCAAGTTTTGAGCCCATCCTGGTCGTCCCCAATCAACAATTTCCCATTTTTTGATTTGAGCCCGCGCACGCAAATGGGGATCGGGATTTACCGCTACCGCCCGTCCCACCAAATTGAGCAAGGGAATGTCAGAAGCTGAATCGGTATAAAAGGTGCAATCGTGAAGCGGAATATCCAGGGAATCACAGAGCTCTTCTGCGAAACTCACTTTGTGTCGACCAAAACATGGGGGGCCAATGGTTTTTCCCGTGTATTGCCCTTCTTGGTCTACTTCTAGTCGAGTGCAAAGACAGTAATCAAGATCTAAATCGTTTTTTACTAGCAGGGCCAAGCCATCAAAACTTGACGTTAAAAGCGATACCTTATGGCCGAGTTTTTTGTGTTGTTTAAGCGTCCTAAGCGCACCAGGACGATAAAGATGTTTAATGCTGCTTCGATAGAATTTCTTCGTGAGCTTTAAAAGCTCGCGTTCGCTCTCGCCGTTCAAAAGAAGCAAAAGTTTCTCGATGACCTTGTCCATTTTGGAAAACCCCAAATGGTATTTCGCCAGCCAATACGATGCACGAATCATTTGCGGCAAGTTGATCTGCCGCGTGTGCCATTGAATGCTAAGCCAAAGCTTGGCGGAATTCTCCGAAAGCAGGGTTTTATCAAGGTCAAAAAATGCAATAGACATACGCTTTTCCTTGAGCAAGGCTGTAGCCGGCAAAAATAGCACTGTAAACCCGCAATAAATCGAATTAACCAAAACTCCTGCCAACGTTTCCGGGCCGCCGTCATCGGTGTCGCCCCGCGGCTTGACCGCGGGGTCCAGTCTCCTGCCAATTCGCTGGACCCCGCGGTTAAACCGCGGTACGACACAAAACGATTACGTGTCCGAACCGTTACCCTTAGCGACGCCAGTTGGTATTTACATGACAGTAAAAGCTGGTATGATGACGAAGTTATTCCATATAACAGATCTTTCGCAAGGTTGAGCTAATGGGTTTATGGTTTTTTTTGACGGTTGTGGTGGTGGGTAATATGGTGCTGAAAGCCTATAAATGGCGGATTCAGTCACGCGACATAAGAGCCTCAGATGATCGAATGGCGGCCATGGAAGAAGAGCTTAAGGCTATGCGGGAGAAAGTTCGGTCTTTAGAACATGCGGTTTTTCTCGACGATTTCGAGCTCAAGCGACAGTTTAGCAAGCTTGAGCAAGAAGTTTCTGCCGCCGACCGTCGCTCCCACTAGACACAGCACCTGGCATAAAGATCGGAATTATAAACCCTCCTGTCCTGCGGAAGAGCCGGTTGAAGTTTGTCATTTAATTTTCGGCTCACGTCCTCGGACAGGAGGGTTTATAATTCCGATCTTTATGCCAGGCGCTGTGGTCAGGCTAAGTCAATTCTCTTATCCAAATAAACATCCTGAATGGCATTGAGAAGTTTGATGCCGTCCGAGAAAGGCTTTTGGAAGGCTTTGCGGCCAGAGATTAAACCCATCCCACCGGCACGCTTATTGATCACAGCGGTAATAACTGCTTGCGCCAAATCGTCTTTACCCGAAGGTCCACCTGAATTAATGAGCCCAATGCGCCCCATGTAGCAATTGGCGACCTGATAGCGCGTTAGATCGATGGGATTATTTGAGGTTAGTTTTTCATATACCAGCGGCGAAGTATGGCCAAAATTAATAGCGGTATAGCCGCCGTTGTTGGTGGGCAATTTTTGCTTGATAATGTCTGCACCTAACGTCACGCCCAGGTGATTGGCTTGGCCGCTTAAATCGGCGGCATTGTGGTAATCGACCCCATCCTTTTTAAAACTGGCATTGCGCAAATAGCACCAGAGGATGGTGAACATGCCTAAATCGTGGGCTTGTTTGAAGGCCTGAGCGATTTCCTGCAGTTGCCGATGGGATTCCTTGGAGCCCCAATAAATCGTCGCACCAACTCCTACTGCGCCCATGTCGAAGGCTTGTTTTACTTCAGCAAAGCAAACTTGGTCATAGGTTGTGGGATAGCTTAGTGTTTCATTATGGTTGAGTTTTAAAATGAAGGGTATTTTATGAGCATACTTCTTGGCCACCGAGGCCAGTACTCCGTAGGTGGAAGCGACACCATTGCAGCCGCCTTCTAAAGCCAGCTTAACGATATTTTCTGGATCAAAATAATCGGGATTGGGCGCAAAAGACGCCGAGGCCGAATGCTCCACGCCTTGATCCACCGGGAGAATGCTGACATAACCCGTTTCTTTAAGGCGTCCAGCATTAAATAAGGACGCAAGGTTTCTCAGTACCGTCGGAGACCGATCAGAGCCGACAAAAATTCGATCGAGAAAATCGGCCCCCGGTTTATGGAGTCGTTCTTTGGCAATGGTTTTACACTGATGAGTTAAAAGCGATCCATGCTCGCCAAGCAATTCTTCTACATTTATCATGAATGTCCCTGCTCGTTGATTGGTTAATACTGCGCAGTGATCCTAGATTTGCAAGACCGTAACTTAAAGACCGGGCTTGTAGGTTTGGTTTGGTAAGTGGGGTTAAAATCATGCGCAGACTATTGTTGCTGGTACTACTTGTTTCTCCGCTGGATGCGCTCGCTCTTTCGCGTATCCGAGAAAATCCTCAGGCCATGGAATATGTGAAAAGGCATTGGGATTTTGTGCATCGGGCAATCCTAAATAATTCATACTCGGAACTGGTGAAATTTGCGCCCTACATTTTATTAGGACAAGATTTGCTTAAGAAATATCCTTTTTCAACATCGCTTGCTCACAGCGTCCTCGTTGGTGCTTTATGGGACCGACGTCTTTTTCGCTGGCAGGCCTATGATTTCTCCTTTAGCGATCTGTCCTTCGCCGACTTCGATTGGGCCGATCTGACCAAGAGCAACCTAAAGTATGCCAAGCTATGGCACGGCAAGCTCTGTTACGCAAAACTCCAATGTCAGACCATAACAGGCGCCGATTTTTCCTACGCCAATTTGCGTTACGCCACCATCCAAGTTGGCTCGTCGACATTCTATGCGTGGAAGGACGTATTAGATTTTTGTGGTGCTCTCTACAACGATGCCACCATAATGATCAGCCCGCTCAGACGCACACGACGCCTCAACAGCTCCGTAAAAACGGAATTCTCCATCCATAAGCTGACTACTGAGTAAAGAGGTTTTAATTGCTGGTTACGAGGGTCGCGCCGAGATCGTGAAAGTAGCGTGAGAGGCCACCCGCGAGAAGCGATTCGGTTGAATAGTTGCCGCTCGCGGGCATAAACCTGCGCGGGTCCGACACGTAAAATCGTGCTCGAGAAAATGGGTGCTTGATTTCCAGGCTTTTGACGTTGGCCACCCAGTCTTGGTAACTTGCTGGTTCACCGTAGAGCGGATCGATCACCATCCATTTGCCTTTGTCGTTAACCATGACGGCCACGTGAAAATGCCAAAATTGTCCGGCGATATTAAAATCGCCAAGCGCAAAAACTTTCAAAATATCCTTTTGAGGCACGCCGGCCTTAAGTAAATAATAATGTACTAAAAGGGCCCGGCCGAAACAGAAGCCGATTTGCAGATCTCTATCATAATGCTCTGCTCGTTTGCTTGAGGCGACAGGATGAGACTCGACGGCAGAAAGAACTTGATGAAGCAGAGCACTAACGCTTCGTTGCGTTTGGTTGTTGCGCTCGAGATTTCGTATTTCGTCCTCATTGAGCTTGGTGATTTGTTGAAAAAAAAACTCGTGCTTCTCTAGACTATTTTTCATCATATCTAACTTGCATTGGGGCTCTTTGTTCCACTGCTCTTCAATTGCTGCGAGTTCCTCGCGATAAACGGTTGGTAAATCTCGTGAAGACGTGTTGAACGAGCCTGGATCTTGATTGAGAAAGGATATTATGGGGCGCCAAATTCGTGTGAAATTATTCCGCCGCTCGCTTTTTTGATCAACATGCGCGCACGCCGAAAGCCAAAAGACCCACATCACACCTATAAAAATAGCGCCTTTCATGACGTTCACCTCTGGCGGTACAACCACCGGAGGTTCGTTAATGATTCGATGCGCTTACAATTCCATAGGGGGGATTATGAAAAAACGAAGCATTTCGTTAGCCGCGTTAGCAATTTCCGCCTCAACGTCATCCATGGCGTTGATCGCTCCACCAACAGACACCAAGACCTATTGCCTTGACGTGTACACTAATGCCTCAGGAGGATCGTTTGCTGGCAGTTGCGATCAGACAGACAACAATGCAGAGACTGGCGCACAAGTCGGTGGAAATGGCTGCGCGGCAGATCAAATCGCGTTGAAGACGGCAAGGTGGAACTCAACTCAGCCTTTCCCCATTCAAATCTATCCATGCATGCCACCAAACACCGTGCAACTCTAAGAGCGAAATAAAACTAAAGCCGCATCGCTTCATGGATGCGGCTTTATTACGCCTTGAGGCTTTATGAACGATTTTATTTATTGGCCATATGACGAAGTATCGCTCGATATAAAAACGCAAGGAAAACTCGTGGTGAAGACTCCCTGGATGGAGGCGACCACCAGCTCTCTCCCATTTGACGTGTTTGGCCTTAGCGAATTGAGCCGGAAGCTCAACGAAAATGATCTTTCCCACGACGACATCGGGATGGTCAGCGACTTCTTTAGTTATTTTCACCAGTATCCGCTGGCTTATGTATTGCCCACGAACAAAACTAGTTCTGGCCTCGACACACATGCGATCAAGGACAGCTCTATTTTGCAGATGAGTTTCGAGGACTTATTATGCAGCATTTTGAACGTGAACAAAGGCGAGATAGAATCTCTGTTCGCCGTGCTTCCAAGAAGAGATTTTGCTTGGGATACCGAAGCTGCCATTAATTTCGCAGGTGTCGACGATAGAGTTCACCCTGAGAGCCTCTTAAGCGTTGCCCGCCGCTATCACATTCTGGAACTTATGGCCAATGATTCTGGAAGCGACGTTTTCAACAATATTAGAAAGGAAGGCGAAGAGCAGTTCAGAACATCGATTGCACGTGTGGTCCGCCAAAATCATTATGTAACAGAGCACTGCATGGCATCCTTAAGACCAGCTTTGTGCATTGCTGGCCAAGCTCTTCCCATGGTTGAAGATTTTATGCAGGCGGAGCGAGGCCACGACAAGATCCTCAAAAAAGCGCTCTTTTTTCTGGGCACAACGCCAGAAGAAATCGAAGTCAGCTTGCAAACCAGGGTGCTGATGGCTGTGCTAGGCTATGTGGCCGGACGCAACTTCTTGGCCTTCGCCATGGCAGTGGATGCCTTCGAGCGCAACAATTTCGCCGAGATCGATCCG
>DASPVU010000046.1:0-6281 GCA_035622215.1 Myxococcota bacterium
GGATTCCATATAAATATTGAATACAATTTCAGGATCGATTTCTGGATTATTTGAGCATTCACTGGCCGTCCAAATGCTTTTGTCGTGAATGTCTCCCTTGGCGCGAGGGAGCAATATTGAAGCGGACTCTCCATACCAGCCCTGTTGAAGCACGGCACCGCCGTATTCTTCGCGATAAAACTGAATGAGGTAAGAATGACGAGTCGCATCTACTAACCGCATTTTAATGCTGTAAAACGGAATGTAACGAGTTAGTTGAACCCGCTCCTGACGGGCCCAAGGAGTATTGCTCCAAAGGGGACAATAAACGACATGAGGTTCGGTCTTAACAGCAAGGCCGTCGGGGAGTCTGTCGGATGTGTGGACTTCAAACCCATAACAAGGAAAAAACCAGCTGAGTCCTTGCTCGGTTATCTTCAAAACAAATGGCAGTCGTTCCTTACTCAAATCATTTACTGCCTTTAAGAATAAATCTGGTGTTGGCTCGGAAAAGTCATCGTGATTTATGAGGCGGGGGATAATCTTAACTAAAAGTCCAGATATGTCATTTCGAGTGAATTTTACAGATGTTCCGTCCTGTGCCCTAACCGTAACATCACGTTGCGGTTCGGGTAAAATGCACGAGGCAATGGCAGCTTCGTACATGTGCCCGGCAAACCGACCCTTCACGCTATTAGGAGGCTCTCGATGATGGTCATATTCATAGTGGCGAGAATATTTTCCTGTGACTTTATCAAGCTTGTCGAGCGGGCCATTTAAGGCATAGAGATTGTTGGATGGGCATGGACGCTGACTTCCCCGATTGGGCAACAAGGCCACATCCTGCTTTGGCCACCAATGACAGGCCCATGGCTTATTTTTGAACTCTTCGTCTGTAATTTTCCTGCTGTGATATCCGGTACTCCAATCGGTAGCTGCGTCGCGGTTTGCCGCTCGCGACGGTGAGCTAAACAGACCAACTATAACCAAAAAAGATAGGCAGACCCGCAGCATTGTAGTTCGTTCCTAGGCTTGCACTTGTCGGTTCGAGAGGCTTTGTTGCCCAAATTACTCCTCATCGTCATGGCGTAATTTGTGCAACAAAGCCGGTTCAAGATGAACCTAACAGCGCAACAAATTTCAATCGCTAGATGTTTCCTTATAGCCATTAATTTCTGGGAATTATCCGCCTAGCGCGGCGGCAATAATACAATTCGTCATAAAACGAGCCAAACAATATCGAACAGTGATAGTACAATTAGTATGCGTATTTCTGATACAATAAAGGCCAATTTGGCGCTTCTTGGAGCGGTTACGGCCTGGGCTTCGGCCTTTGTTGCGATTCGGCTGGGGCTTGCGGGCTATTCGCCAGGCTCGCTTGCCGCGCTACGGTTTTTTATTGCATCGATGTGTTTGGGTACATTTTTCGCGGCGAACCCGCGACCCGCTAAGCTTACCTTGCGCAATTTGGGTCTTACCTCGCTCACAGGATTATTTGGCATTTTTGCTTATAGTTTGCTGCTCAACCATGGCCAAACCGCGATGTCGCCAGGGGTCGCAAGCTTTATCGTCGCCCAAACCCCGGTAATAACCTCGGTGCTCGCCATCGTCATTTTTAGCGAAAGGCCGGCTTTGATTACGATAGTCGGTATCGTAATAAGCTGTCTTGGTGTGGCCATCATCGTTGCCGGCCAACCCATGCATGTGGACTCTAATTTCGGGCTCATCATGGTGGCCTTGGCTACCATTTGTGGCAGCATCCACACCATATGCCAAAAATACCTGCTTAAAGAACTGATGCCCTATCACGTCACAACGCTTTCCACTTGGGCAGGGACTCTGGCCCTCGTGATGTTTCTTCCGCAGTTGCTTACTGAAGCAAAAGATGCGCCCATCGATTCTACACTTGCGGTGATTTTTTTAGGCATCGTCCCTTCGACTATTGGCCAGTGGCTGTGGAGTTACGGGCTGTCGAAAACTACCGTGGTAAGAGCGGCCGCCTATCTCTACACGATGCCGATAATTTCAACGGTATTTGGTTGGTTGATCTTTTCCGAAGTACCAACTCGGCTAGCGCTCACCGGCGGTTCAATCGCTCTCATCGGCGCCATGCTGGTTAAGAAAGATCTCACGCCGCACAAGGCCATCAACGACAAAGCACCCAAGGTTACATCAGCTTGAGCGCATGACCTTCGGCATCACGTGTAGCCTTCTTGTGCAAATAGGATCCAAGTCGTGCTTCCACTTGCTGTCGCATGGCGTTCAGGCGATCTTGGTAAACTTTAGGCCGCAGTCTTTCTTCGAGAAATCGAGCAAAAAGTGCATCTATCACTCGCTCCACATCTTTTAATGCTTGTGTTCGCAGAAAGATCTCCTCGCGGATGAAATCGTGCTCATCCAAATCGTCATCGGGATCAGTTAAGGATGCGTCTTCGAAGCGATTTTTGATTTTTATCTGAGTGAAGGCAAAGTCTTGGGCGTGAAGTGCGAGGCCCACATTGATGTCACCGATGGATAACTTGACAGAGAGGGCCTCAATAAGATGACCATTTTTGATACTGGCAAAAACTTCATGGCTACTCTCAAGCACCGGGCTTGCAACCGTTGTCTTTTGTTCTTTGTGCGCGAAAAGGCAAGTTACCAAGCGCTCACCAAGAATGACCGTTATTTTACTATTACGAATCAGATTGCTTGTGACCTTTTCTAGATCCGTAGGCGCATCCTCGTGATCGAGAAACAAAAAGAGCCACGTGAGAAACTCATAGCCAAGAAAATCCACTCGTTCACGAATACCATTCAATTCCTTTAAATCATCAAGCATGTTTTACCTTATTGGACATCAATGCGAACGGGTGGGAGAAAAATAGGATGGTGGTTCAGTTGGGTAAGATCGCTTAGCCAATTCCGCTCATCAGCACACTGCCAAGCGGAATGAGCAAAATCACGGCGCTCAGGTCTCAGCAAAAAACCAGTCTGAAACAGATCCAAAAACCGATCGACTTGCGCCCTGGACCGCGAGAAGATACGAAGTTCACCCGTATCCTGACACCAAAGACTCTCAATAATTTTCGTCGCGGGAAGTACCCGGGAACGTAGGCTCAATGTCTCTGCAAGCTCGATTTCTTTTTTTACGGTTTTATCAGGAAGCCTTTTATGCTCTGTGGCATAAGCCGAGAGCGCCTTCTTAACCGTGGCTCGCAGCAAGGCCTTCGGTAAGGTAATGCTATCTAAGCGCAGACAGAGGACGATATTTTGATCGAAATGAAAATCGCTCTCGGCGATGCTCTTTTCGGCATCATATTCCCATAGAAAGGGGCACCAGCCCACAGATTCGGTATCTTCGCCGTGAGGATGAAGCGGCCGGAAGCGAAACATATTGAGCTTCTCGGCAATCTGCGATGGGGGCAAGGGCTGTGGGCATTTCACCAAAAATCGTGTATAGCCCAGGGTCCCTTTAAGAATTGGCATATTTAACCTACTTAAGAAAAGCGAGAAGGCAGCTACATCATAGATGTCCCTGCTCTGCAAATGGGCATAAAATGCAAAATGCTACTGTCATTGATGACCTGCTCCCGCGAATCATTCCCGAACCGGTCATGCACGGTCGTTTCTTGAATACGTTATCGCTGATGGAGTTATCAGGCGCTCACAGGTTGTCGCGCTTTGTTCAAAACAGCGTATCCGTAAGCAATTTTTTGCTCGAGCATGTAAGCGAAGAATACCGCCATGCATTTTTCTTGCGACGGCTCGCCCATAAAGTGTCTAATGACGCCATTACCAGTTACGACGACCAACACGTATTTAGTAAACGAACCAGCCTCGGCTATGTTCGAGCGCTTGATCGAAAGATTGTTGTCGCTTTAAAAAACCACGGCTTCCGTCACAGGGAGATGAGACCGCATTTGGCCTATCTGCTGGTAACGTTGGCAATTGAAGCGCGAGCCCTTCCCTTCTATCAACGCTATCAAGCGATCCTGGAAAAATTTGACTTGACGCTGAGCGTCAAATCCATCGTGAGCGAGGAGCAGCATCATTTACAACAGATTAACCATAGCGTTGCGCGCGAGAATATCCCGCAAGAGTTGATCGAAGAATGCTATGCAATTGAAGCCGAGCTTTTTGAAAATTGGACAGCTTCGCTGGCCCAAGAAATTCATACTCTTTTGCCAACCTAGACGAGCCGCGCACCATTCGCCACGGGGCGTTCCACGCTGGCCAAAACCACAGCGTTAGCCTCGGCGAGAAAGCCCGTCACCAGAACTTCCGACTGAAAATCAGCTACTTGTTTCGGCGGGAAATTGGATACGCAAATAACCTGCCGCCCTACCAGATCTTCTTTTTTGTATAGCTTAGTGATCTGAGCCGATGAGTTTTTGATACCGATTTCACCTAGATCGATGGCAAGCTTGTAAGCCGGAACCCGCGCTTTCGGAAAATCTTCCACCTTAATTATCGTGCCCACACGAAGCTCAATTTTCGTAAAATCTGCCCAAGTGATTTGCTCCATTCCATTTCTCCTCCGCATCCGAGCTCATAACTGTCCAAGAACGGATTCTTTTGTGTCGTACCGCGGCTTGACCGCGGTATCCAGCTATAGACGAAAACGACTATTCGCTGGACCCCGCGGTCAAGCCGCGGGGCGACACGTGTGGACTTCTTGGACAGTTATGCGTCTGAGCTAGCGCAAAGAGCGATAATGGGGAAGATCAGCAATGGAGAAAATTTTTTGCACAATTTGGGAATGTTTGATCCGCGCCGTTTGTTTAGTTATTGTTCGTCGTTTATTTTTTAAATTAGGAAGAAGAGAAAAAGTATGAAAAGAAGACTATCCATGGTGCTTATTGCAATATCGTCGCTAATTACGTTTAGCCTGCAGGCCGCAGACACCACCTCAGATAAAGAGAAACCGTCCATTGAGAGGAAAATGGCTGCTGATATTGCGGTAATAGGGCTTGCACCAGGAAACTCACCAAAACTGACACGAAAAAACAGGCAAATACCTGAAGTAGAATTCAAAAATGGTTCTCCTCGGCATATGGAGACCATCGCCTTGATGGGAAGTGATTCTACACCAGCGGCTTTTCTCGTCTCGGATCTCTACGAAGTACCTTCAAAAGCACTAAAATACCTTGAAACATGGGAAATTGATCTGTTGCTCCGTTTTTCTGAACAAAACATGCCCTTGCCCAATAATCCCAATAATCTTGAAGTAAGACATAAAACATCTGGCGATGGTGACATATTTACTGACGCAAGTAAGATGTCACAAGGGATAAAGTATATAAAAGATATAAACAGCGAAATGGAGGCAGCAAAAAAAGACGGACAAAACGTGGCGTTGCTTTATCACGGCGACAACAAGAATGTGCTGGTATTTCTCATATGTAATTCCATCCTAGGCAAGACTAAAAGAATAATGAAAAAAGGCCTGAAAGGCTGCGCTGCGACCACCACTGTTGCAACCACCGCCGCTGCAACCACCGCTGTTTCAACCACCGCTGTTTCAACCACCGCTGATGATATAATCAAGAACTATATTAAGCAACATAAGAAGGATTTTCTTAACGCTATTGCAATCGAATATATAAAGAAAACTTCGAAGAAAGCACTTTCAGCCACGGAAATCGCAGCGCTTGTCCCTGGAGTTGTGCAGCGCGTCGATGATCCAGCGCATGGTGCCAAGGAATTCGATAACATTCTCAAAGAGATAGATTTCAAACTAGCTTTCGCAAAGGAGATTTTGGCAACTCAAATCTACAAGCGAATTTTTTCGGACAACAGAGATCTGGAAAAAGACCTGGGGATGGCCCGTCTGAATTTTATTCACTCGTTTTTCGTACAAAGCTTGCAGCCTAGCGCAATGATGAACGCGAGCCATGGAAAGACTACCAATAGGCGCTCTCCCAGTTGGAGTCCAGAAGACGGCACTTTGCATGTCCGACCAAAAATGCGCAGCGGCAGTTTTCAACCAGTAAATCCAGCACCTAACGACAAACAAAACGCCGAAGACGGCTCTTCGCCTGTCGGACCAAAAACTCGCAGCAGTGGCATTTATCGACCAGTAAATCCAATAAGCAACGACAAACCAAACAATAAAACAACGCCACCCGTGATGACAAACGACAAACAAGACTAATGTGAAGTCCACCCTCTCCCAAGCCCTCTCCCGCTGCCGGTAGAGGGGGCGGCGGAGAAATACGCACATCTCGCTTTCGTCAAGCCACTAATAGCCAGCATCACAGTCCACGGAGACAGCATGAAAAAGGCAATGCGGCTTGTTTGGTTTTTTGGCGTATGGGCGA
>DASPVU010000047.1:0-3755 GCA_035622215.1 Myxococcota bacterium
GAACGCCATGCCTTTGGTGTGCCGATTTGGCAGCATGAGGGTGTGGGATTTATGTTGGCTGATATGGCCACGGAGATTGAAGCAGCCCGCATGTTGGTGTGGAAGAGTGCCTATGAAATCGATAACAAGCGAAGAAATACGCTATACGCGGCCTACGCCAAACGTTTTGCCGCCGATATGGCGATGAAAACCTGCGTTGATGCGGTGCAAATTTTTGGAGGTAACGGTTTTAATCGAGAATATCCGGTAGAAAAGCTCATGAGAGACGCAAAAATATTTCAAATATATGAAGGAACAAGTCAGATTCAGCGTGTAATTATAACCCGCGAATTGATGGAAAAATGAACCCCCTTCCTTTATCCCTCCCCCGCACGCAAGCGAGCAGGAGAGGGAAAGTCGGAGCGTAGTGCTTTTAATGGTGGGCTTTTGGTGTGTTGCTTTTTTGCGTTCTTTTCGTATAAGGGTTTCCGCCAATGGGTCTAGGTCTCATTGACGATTAGTGGGAGGGTCTATGCGCGAAACAAGTGGCGCACCCATGATTGATATTATAGATTTACGAAAATCCTATGGCGATTTTGAGGCGCTCAGAGGGCTCAATTTCTCAGTGCCTCGAGGGCAAATTGTCGGATTTTTGGGGCCAAATGGTGCAGGAAAATCAACGACCATGAGGATCCTGACCGGTTATCTTCCTTATTCTCATGGCTCGGTGAAGGTAGCTTCCATAGAAATATCCGACGATGCGAATGCTGCGCGTAAGATGATCGGCTATCTACCAGAAAATAATCCTCAATATGAGGACATGATGGTTGCCGAATATCTGTCCTTCATCGCGGATATTCGCCAGATTGAGAGAAGCAAGAAGCAAGAAAAAGTAGCGCGAGCGGTTGAGCGTTGCGGCTTGCAAGAGGTTTTTCATAAAGATATTGGGCAACTATCCAAAGGGTTTCGCCAACGTGTTGGTCTGGCCCAGGCCATACTACATGACCCACAACTCCTGATTCTCGATGAACCCACGAGTGGGCTTGACCCGAATCAGATTATTGAAATAAGAAACCTCATCAAGGAATTGGGCCGCGAAACCACCATCCTTATGAGCACTCATATTTTGCAAGAAGCGCAATCTACCTGTGAGCGTATTTTGATCATCAACAATGGCTTGCTGGTGGCCGACGACACGCCTGAGCAATTGGCTGCTGGCGATTTTGGCTCGATTTATCTGGAAATCGCTCCTATTGCTCAAGATGCCATAAATCTCTCGATGCTTAAGAAAAGGCTCGCCGGAATTCAGGGCGTTGTGGGTATCGATGAGCAAATTGTCGATGGTGACGGTCATGTGGCCTTTAATATTCGCTACGAGAAAGTGGACCCTCGTCGCGAGCTCTTTTTAGCCGTGGTGGAGTCCCAAGCAGTGTTGCTTGAGTTAAAACGACAAAAGGCATCACTGGAAGAAACATTTAGACGCCTTACCGCGGCGGCTTAATCTTAGTGGGAGGCATAGAATGAATACAACTTATTGCATTGCTCGGCGCGATTTCCAAGCATATTTTAATTCCCCGGTCGCGTACGTGGTATTGGGCGTGTTTTTGTTGGTGTTAGGTTATTTGTTTTTCAGTACCTTGTTTCTGGGTGGCTTTGCGTCGATGCGAGGCTTTTTCAGCGTGGCACCCATCCTCTTTGTGGTTTTTGGCCCGGCCATCACCATGAGGTTGATTTCCGAAGAGCGTAAGACCGGCACGATCGAACAGCTGCTCACCCTGCCCATCAGTAATTTTGAAGTGGTATTGGGGAAATTTCTCGCCGCCTTAGGGATCGTGGTGGTGGGCTTGTTGTTTACCCTTCCTTACGTATTCAGCGTGTCGCTTCTTACTCCCTCGGACACACCGTTTGATTATGGCCCCGTGATTGGGGGCTATATCGGTCTGATTTTGTTATCAAGCGCGTTTTTGTCCTTGGGCTTGTTTGCAAGCTCCCTGACGAAAAATCAGATTGTAGCGTTTATCATTGGCCTCGCGCTCTGCTTCTTCTTCTATTTTATCGACAAGTTTGCAGTGCTTATGCCGGCACAAATTGGAGCCATGCTTGAGTATATTTCAGTGGACTACCATTTTGGCAATATTGCGCGGGGAGTAGTGGATACTCGAGATGTGGTTTTCTATTTGAGCTTAATCGGCATCTTTTTGGTCCTAACTGAGCGTTCACTCAGAAGCGATACGCGCTGACGTTAAAGGATATGTCATGAAAAAGAAAAACCATACATTAATATTTGTTGTTGGTATCGTGGCGATAGTGATCTTGATAAATCTTCTCTCGCTCAAGGGCTTTTTACGGTTTGATTTGACAAGAGATCACAAGTTCACATTATCGCAGGCGTCGGTCGACACAGTGAAAAACCTTAATGACACCATGACGGTGAGCGCCTACTTTACCGATAACTTGCCGCCACCCTATGCCCAACATGCCCGTTACGTTAGGGATCTACTGGAGGAATATGTGGCGAAGTCAAATGGTCATTTCGCTTTTCAGTTTATGGATCCTGCTGCGGCGGAAACTGAGGAAGATAAGGCCAAAAGAAAAGAGACGAGGCGTGACATCTTCGGCCGACCTATTAGAGAGCCGACTAGCGTTGAGACCGAGTTGTCTGAGCTCGGCCTTCAGCCAGTAGAAATCCGTGTCATCGAAGATGATCAACAGCAGACGAAGCGGGCTTACATGGGTATTGTCATACGCTATCAGGAAAAGCACGAAGTAATTCCCGTCGTGCAAAACCTCTCGGATTTAGAAAAGGACATGACCAGCCTCATGCGCAAGTTGACTCGCGTAAAGGAGCCGAAACTCGGTTTGATAAAGGATGTAGCTGGACCGCACATCGAAAAAGTCAGTCAGGCGCTTAAGCAAAACATGGCGGTGGATGCCATCGACCTGAAGACCGAGGGCGAGATTCCTGACGATATTGATGCCTTGCTCATAGTTGGTTCGGGAGAGCATTTCGTCGAGACGAGCGCACAAAAAATCGACCGATTTTTAAGAAAGGGTAAGAGTGGCGCGTTTCTATTAGATCGTTACCACATAGATCCGCGTTCGTTTCAAGTGCAGCCTATAGGCCCTCGAAGTAAGACTCACGAAATTTTTGACTTGCTCAAGGACTATGGCTTGGCGATCGATTCATCTCTGGTGGCTGACGCTTCATGTGCTTCATTGAACATGCAGGAAAATCGCGGCGGCTTTGTCTTCTCTTTGCCCGTAAAATATCCCTTTGTACCTGAGTTGATGAATCTGTCATTTGAGAGTCCAATAACCAAGGGCCTGACGGGCGTTATTTTGCCCTTCGTATCAAAACTTGACATCGCACAAAAAGCGGGGCTTGAAGTGGATATTCTGGCGCGTTCTAGCAAGGTCTCCTGGCTGGAGAAGGAGCCGCTTGATCTAAACCCTCGTCGTAATTGGGGTGAAGCAAATATTGAACCTGACGGTCCTTATCCACTACTCGCCCAAGCACGTGGCACCTTGCCAGAGAAAGAAGAGAAAGCTTCCGAGGGAGATAAGGCTGTCCCGTCACGTCTTGTGGTAATGGGAAGCTCGGCCTTCATGTGGGATGAGTTTTTGTCGCCGGCCAACCAAGTATTGGCGCTAAATATCGTTGACTTCATGTTGGCCGATACGGCGCTTCTCGAGATGCGCTCGAGAGAATTTAACGAAGCACCCTTAAGCGCGGACTTAAGTGATGCGATGCGACAGGCAGTGAAGTACGGCAACAT
>DASPVU010000048.1:0-4754 GCA_035622215.1 Myxococcota bacterium
AGTATCTGGATTGGGACGACGTCGTTGAGCAAATAAGGAAGATCCATGCCATTCATAGTCTAAAGGAGTTCTGCGAACTCACGAGAGGCTTCGAAGCCATACATGGGCCAGGATCATTCACGATTACTTTTTAATTTCTAGCTGAGACCTTGAGTATTATGCACCGTCATCGCCACGGTTGCGACAATCCTTACATAGCCCGTAGAGCTCCATCTTGTGGCTGGTTATGAGAAAGCCCTGCGATTCTGCTACCTCTAGTTGTAGTCTTTCGATATTGTCGTCGACAAATTCCACGATGTGGCCACAACTGGTACAAATCAAATGGTCATGGTGATGGTCATCGTCGAGCTTTGGCTCAAACAAAGCTTGGCTATCTTGAAAATTGTGTGATTCGGCGAGGCCGTTTTCTTGCAAAAGTTTCAGCGTCCGGTAGACGGTGGCTAGACTTACCTTGGCATCTAATAGTCTTGCCTCTTTGAGAATATCTTCGGCCGAGCGGTGGCCACTCTGCGAAAAGAAGACCTGGCAAATAACAACACGTTGTTTCGTGGGTTTAAGACCCAAACATTTTACTCGTTCGTTTAAGCGCTCGGCGGATTTGCTGATCTTCATAGCGTGTTCAGGCCTTTTTCCCATTCGTCTCGGTAAAACAACCAGAGCCCAAAAACCACCATGAGCAAGGCGATCACATGGCTTGGGCCCAAATTTTCCTTGAGCAGAACCACGCCATAGAGTGACGCAAAGATGGGGCATAAAAAGCCCAGGGCACTCATAAACGTAATTGATAGATGGCGTAGCAGCCAACCGTAGAGATTGAAGCTGATGACGTTGGCGACGACAATAAGAACCGCAGTCCAAAACAAGAAAGAGGCGACGCTTCCCTTAATCGGCATCTGATCACCCGAAATGAAATACCAAGCGACGAGGCTAAAAATGCCGCCAAAGAACATGGCAATTCCGTTGATAAGCGAGATGCCATAGCCTCGCTGCATGAGATCAGAAACCACAAACCACGCATAACTCGCAGAAATCACAGCCAACAAGAGCACCACCTCAGGCACCGAAACATGTAAAAACTCGCCCGCATCAAAGGACACTTCGTCGCCGGAAAAGAAAATTGGCATCAGCCCCAAAAGTCCCACGCACAGCCCGAGCATTTGTTTGACGCTTAGAGTTTTTTTCAAGAGAACATAGGACAATGCTGCAGCAATGAAGGGCGTTAGCGAATAGGTGATAGCAGTTTTGGCCGACGACACATATTGCAGCGCCCAAAATTCGCAGGCAAAGGGCAAAAATATGTGAAACAGGCTCGCCTGAAAAAAACGCCCTAGGTCCTCTCGCTCGATGGTAAATGAGCTCTCGCCCTGCCAATAATGGACCAAAAACATCACAGGGGCCGAAGCCACCATGCGCACACCCGTTAAAAACAGGGGATCTGCATGACCCACTGCCACCTTGGCAAGGGTAAAGGTGGAAGCCAAAATAGCGTATTCAACAATAGCCAGTAAAATCATTTTCGCTCACATTATATTCGGCCGATTAGGCTCAGTTCCGGCGCAAGACCGGCCTTTTCCAAAAGATACATCTCGCCTTGCAATTGAATATTCGCTTCATCTTCGGAGCTTTCGTGATCGTAGCCCAAAAGATGAAACAAACCATGGGCACACAACACCCCAATTTCCTCAATAAAACTATGGCCGAATTCCTTGGCTTGGCTGCGAGCCTTATCTGTGCAAATCACCACGTCTCCTAGGAAGTTTTTGCTGTGAGCAAACAGCCTTTCCATGTGAGGCGTAGGAAAGGAAAGGACATCGGTAATTTTTTTCTTATGTTTGAAGCGAAAATAAAGATCCTTCATGGCATGCTTATCGACCAGAGAGACATTGAGACTATAGGTCTTAAGTTCGGCCGCATCGATTATCCGATTAACCACATCGACAATCGCCGTTTTCTCCGGCTCAGCGAAGCCGTCTAACCCCAATAGCTCTAGTTTCACCGCGAACTCCTCGGCCGTCTTTCGTCGTAAGCCTTGACAATAGACTGAACCAAGGGATGCCGCACCACATCTTTTTCCGAAAGCCTACAGACGCTAACGCCGACAATATTCTCTAGCGTGGTAATGGCATCAATGAGACCCGATTTTTGACCTGCCGCCAAATCGATTTGTGTAATATCGCCCGTGACCACCATCTTCGATCCGAAGCCAAGGCGGGTAAGCGCCATCTTCATTTGCTCGGGTGTGGTATTTTGCCCTTCATCTAAAATAACAAAGGCATCGTTCAACGTCCGGCCGCGCATAAATGCCAGCGGCGCTACTTCAACTACGCCATGAGCTACCAGTTCTTCCGAACGCTCCGTCCCAACCAGTTCGAATAAAGCGTCGTAGAGTGGACGCAAATATGGCAGGACCTTCTCCTCAAGACTTCCCGGCAAAAACCCGAGTTTTTCGCCAGCTTCCACCGCTGGCCTAGTTAAGATGATGCGGGAAATACGTTCGGCGTTTAGTTCCATGACGGCCACCGCCATGGCCAAAAAAGTTTTTCCCGTACCCGCTGGGCCTACAGCAAAAACTAGATCATTTTTCTTAAGGGCATCGACATAGGCTCTCTGGCCAGGGCCTCGAGCGCTCACTTCGCGACCAGTTTTGGTTTTGATGAGATATTCCGCTAAGAAATCTTCCGGCTTGGCGCGGCCTTCGCGCTGTAGGCGCAGCGCAGCATTTCTCACATCGGCCAGAGAAACTTCTCGGCCGTTCTTAATCATATCGCCCAAATGCCGGATCAGTTTTTCCGCGCTCTTAACCGATTTTCGCGGGCCGCGTAAATTCACCGTATGGCCCCGGGCGCCCACTCGGATATTATACACTTTGGCAATTACTCTCAGCGTTTCATGCTCAATGCCACTAAGCTTTCGGATCACTTCTGGGTCAGCGAAGTCTATTTCTAGAATGTGGTCTTCGCCACTGGTGGCTTTGCTCGGCATGAAGATGTGATCCTCAACTGCAACCGGAAGTAGATCCACAATTTTGACAGCGATAACAAGAGCCGTTGCGAATCATAATATTGCCGCAATATTGGCAAGGCGGCGCATCTTGTTGCAGTTCATAAGTGGTTGATAGCTTGTGCTCCAAATGGCGCCCCGAATACTTCCGCGCGTCCTCTTCTTTAAGCGCTTCTCCCTGATTTTCCTTAAGCCAGAGCGGCCGCTCATTTTGCTTAAGGAATTTGAGTCCTAACCAGCGAAAGATGTAATCGCACACACTGCTAGCCATAGGAATATCGCTGTTCTTGGTGAAACCGCTCGGCTCAAAACGTGTGTGGGAGAATTTCTCCACCAATACGCGAAGAGGAACGCCATATTGCAGAGCCAAGCTAATGGCCGTGGCAAAAACGTCCATTAAGCCGCTGATCGTGCTGCCCTCCTTCGCCATGGTGCAAAATAATTCTCCCGGTATTCCATCTTCAAACAGGCCCACCGTCAAATAGCCCTCATGGCCACCAACGGAAAATTTATGTGTAATAGCGGCACGCTCGGCCAAAAGCCGCCTACGTTTGACCATGCCCAATTTCTTGCCCAGCTCGTCATTGCCGCCGAGATCCTTGGCGGCTTCAATGAGATCTTCCAATGTCAGCGGCTTGAAATTTCTTACCGGCATCATGGGGCCGCTCACATCGGTTTTTTCTTTGCTAGTTGCCAAGGGCTGGCTGCGTTTGCAGCCATCGCGATAAACGGCGACCGCTTTGAGGCCGCGGCGCCACGCTTCAACATAAATGTTCTCAATATCCACCACCGTGGTGGCTTCTGGCATATTTACCGTTTTCGAAATTGCGCCGCTTAAAAATGGCTGCACGGCGGCCATCATCAGAACGTGGCCCATGGGACCAATACTGCGCTCGCCGTTTAACGGCTTAAAGGCACAATCAAATACCGCGAGATGCTCGGCCTTTAAGAGCGGCGCACCTTCGATGGTGTCGCGTTCTTGGATATAAGCCAGAATTTTGCTTTGCTCGTCGTCGCTGTAACCTAGGTTTTTCAGCGCTGCTGGAACGGTAGTGTTGACCATCTTCATCATGCCCCCACCCACCAATTTCTTGTATTTAACCAAGGCGATATCTGGTTCGATTCCGGTGGTATCGCAGTCCATCATGAATCCGATGGTGCCAGTGGGCGCAAGCACCGTGACCTGGGCATTTTTAAAGCCGTATTTAGAACCTAGCATCACGGCATCACTCCATGCCATCTCTGCCGCGCTAAACACGGCGCCAAGCGTTTTGGGCAAAAACTTAAACTCATCCCGCGTCAGGCCCGATTGGTGCAGCTTGATAACTTCGAGAAATGATTGGCGGTTATCGTGAAAACCCTCACATGGCTTCAAACTCTCGGCGATAAGTGAAGACGTGCGATAGGCGGCTCCACCCATGAGTGCAGTTATGGCTGCGGCCACCGCGCGGCCTTCATGAGAATCGTAAGGCGAACCTAAGGCCATCAACAGTGATCCCAAATTGGCGTAACCCAGGCCAAGCGGGCGGAATTTATGGCTGTTGTCTTTGATTTTTTTGGTTGGATAGGATGCGAAATCCACCATAATTTCTTGGGCCAAAATGGTGAGAGCAACTGCATGCTCAAAGCCGCTTACATCAAAGCTCCCATCATCGTTAAGAAACTTCAACAGGTTGAGCGAGGCCAAATTGCAAGCGCTGTCGTCGAGAAACATATATTCGCTGCAAGGATTAGAAGCGTTGATCTTCGCGGTG
>DASPVU010000049.1:0-4200 GCA_035622215.1 Myxococcota bacterium
ATTTGTGCTCCAGGTGAAAGTAGGCTTGACGAAACCTCGCCCATAAAAAATGGGCCCACACCCCGAATTACCGGACCCTCCTGCGGTTTTTTCGCTCCGATCTTCATGATGGCCACCCTGATGCCAGTTTCAATCGGCATGGCAATAGCGCGCGCGCCATAAACCACGGCGTGTTCACCGACTAAGATCACTTTGCCCGGTGCATAACTAAAAGCGATATCTGCTTGGCTTGACAAATGATGCATCGACCATGGCCTAAAAGCTCATTTCCTTACAGCGAAAGACCTAGCTTCTTTTGATGAAGTTTCATATGCCCTTTTTGAATGCCCTCAGTGGCAAGAGCAAACAAAGCAGCGAGACTCTGGCAAAGTCCAACGCTTGCCATGACCGAAGCCAACCCCCTAGCCGTCGTGCCAAATTCACCGAGCAATTTCCGAGACAATTTCACTCCGTGATGCAAATGGGCAATGCCACCCACCACTCCCACCGCAAGGGGCAAGGTTAGTTCACAGGATATTGCCTCCATCGAATCATTTAGCGAAAGGCTCGTAAGAGGCCGATATGCCGTGTTGAGCGCGGCAAAGGCATGCGCGCCAGCTTCTATCGCACGAAAGTCATTGCCAGTTGCGAGCGCCACAGCATCGATGCCATTCAGTATGCCTTTATTATGGGTAGCCGCACGATAGATATCGCATTCAGCCAAGGCATGGCCGGCGATTAAACTCTCTGCGATAGTATTTCCTTCGGAAGGGTCGTAGCCGCCAAGATGCTTGATCGGGATGCTGCAGCGCGCACGTGCCAAACGGCGATCGCATAGATTGGAAAGGATTTTAAGCCCGATTTTACCATCAATCATGCGGCTCACCGTGTGGGCAAGTTCTTCAACCACGGTGTTCACCGCATTTGCGCCCATGGCATCAACCACGTCCATCACCGGCTCTATCACCATCATGGGCCCTAACGCTTGCGATGATAGGATGCGCACATCGATATCAACTATTCCACCTCCCCTTTTTTGCATGTTGACGCAAAGAGAGCGAGAGAAATCTAGTAAGTCCTGCTTATGACGCCTAAAATCCACAAGGGCTTTATCCACATCTCGCAGTCCATATATTTGGATTTGGCCCTTAATCAGGGCTCGATCAACCGAGGTAAAAAACCCGCCACTCTTACTCACGAGTTTGGCCATTTTCGAACAGCCGGCAACTATACTGGGCTCTTCGGTCACCATAGGCACCAAGACCGGCTTTTCATCCACTACAAAATTCGCTGCTACAGAAAATGGCAGCGCAAAAGTAGCTATTACGTTTTCACTCATGCGTTCGGCATCGAAAAGCGAAAGGCCTCGGTCTAGGAGAGCGAAATCTTCTTCTGTGAGATCTACGGGCAGTGATAACAGCGTTTTACGCCTGTCCTTTACGCTTAGTTTAAAAAAACTCGCTAATCGTGACCATCGCTCATGATTTTTCATGCAGCCTTCTTAGGGAAGGTACATGAATATATCAATGGGATAATTGAGCAGCGCAGGTCTCTATTGCCTTTTGAGCGTCGGCGATCTGTTTATCGTGACCTTCATGCGCGGTCTTGTAGCACTTGGCCACATCCTGTCGCAAAAGTTTACAAGCTTGGTTTCTCCGCAAACGTTGTTTAACTTCGTCAAGCGGCAGCCCATAATCTTTGCAGCTCCGGGCCAAATCACAGATCTTATGCACTTTGTCTTGCCGAGCGCGGCATTCGGTCGTGCTACAAACCGAAAGATTTAGTAACGATGCATCGGCACATTGTGCGTTGGCCTTCGCTGAAACTGTCAGGGCCAGAAAGATGCCCGCGATGACCGCTAAACCCGCAGAATCGGTTAATCTATTGAATAAACTAGAAAAAATGATGTTGATATAAGGAAATTTGTGCATATTTAATCTCACAACCCATAGTTTATACTTTTCTATAACAATTATGGGCTGGTGAGGCACAAATCTCCTACTTTTGCGCAATGGGCTTAGCCGCGAGAGCCAGAATCACCCAAGTCCAACCGAAAAACAGCAAGTCAATGCCAATAAAAAGTCCAATAACCCAGAGGCTTATGGCTGGCCATTCACTCAAGACCAAAATCCCTAAAACCAAGCTGACAATGCCGGAAAAAAGAGCCCAACCCCAACGCTCAAATCTGGCAACAGCGGATGCACAGATCTTGAAAAGACCGCCAGCAACAAATACGGAACCCATGATCAGCGTTAGCGCAGAAGCCGCTTGAACCGGTCTGATGAAACACAAAAAGCCCGCGAGGCCGTAGAGTATTCCGAGAAGAAGCGACAAAAAGAATCCACGCCAATTTCGTGCCCAAAAGGCATAGATGATTTTGGCAATTCCAGCCGCCATCAATACGATGCTGAGCAAGAAGATAGTAAAAAAAGTGGTAAAGGCTGAGCAACCAATGGCAACAAGACCCAAAAGAATTAAGAACACGCCTAAAGCTAAAAACCAGCCCCAGTTTTGTCTTGTTGTTTCAATACTCGAAAATAGAGGTTCAAAATGGGTTGGCTGCTGCATTGATGTCTCCTTGGCGCGTATTAAGTATTATATATAAATAATTTCTAACCAAGCAATTTTCATGCCTCCTCACGAAAAATCCAAAAAGCGCACTTTCCAAATCACGTAAACCATGGCAAGTGGCGTCACATGAAGGATCTCTTTTGCTATTTTATAAAAGATAATCGGGCTCGGATGCGCACGCTTGTGCGCGCATAACACGTCAACTTACCAGAAAGCTTTTTCCCTTCTACTTAAACCCGAGCATAAACATGAAATTAAAAGCTATCGTTATAACATTGAGCGCCGCCCTGATTTTTTCTGGCTGCCAGGGCTGCAATAAAAAAGACAAGACGGCAAAAAATATCGTTAAAATTGGCGTAATCGCTGGTCCGGAAAATGAACTCATGGAGACGGTAAAAAAGGTCGCCCAGGAAAAATATGGGCTGAATTTGAACATCGTGGTTTTCAATGATTACATGACTCCGAATATTGCGTTAAACGACAGGAGCATTGACGCGAATTCTTTCCAGCACGAGCCCTTCCTCGAGAAAATGGTCCATGACCGGGGTCTCAAATTGGTTTCGGCCGGCCATACTTTTGTATTTCCGCTCGCGGCTTATTCGAGAAAAATTCGCCATAAAGATGAACTCAAGCCAAACTCCAAGGTTGCCATCCCCAACGATCCAAGCAATGAAGGTCGCGCCTTGCTCTTGCTTGAACGCCAAGGTCTAATTGAGCTTAAGGATGCAAAAAATCTTCTCAGTGAAATAAAAGACATCACTAAAAACCCGCTCAATCTCACGTTCATAACCCTCGAAGCAGCACAGTTACCTAGGGCGCTAGATGACGTAGATCTGGCGATTATTAATACGACCTTCGCTGGCCATGCTGGACTCGCCCCGACCAAAAATGGCTTGTTCATGGAAGGAAAAGACTCGCAATATGTCAACATCGTTGCTGTGCGTGAAGAAGACAAAGACGCGCCTTGGGTAGAAAAACTAATGATGTCCATACAAAATAACGACGTTGCCAAGGCCGCCGAGACAATTTTCCAAGGTAGTGCTATTCCTGGTTGGTAGATTTTTACAGCGCACCGAGTATTAAGCAATGATAAAGCTCATCGGCGTAAATAAACGTTATATCGTTTCGGGCCAAGATTTGTGGGCGCTCAATGATATAAATCTCGATATCAAAAAAGGCGCAATTTTTGGCATCATTGGAGCCAGTGGGGCGGGGAAAAGCAGTCTGTTGAGATCGGTTAACATGCTTGAACCGCCCAGTTCAGGGCGGGTTTTCGTGGGGGATGTGGACGTGACCTCCCTCGGCGAAACAGAACTCTTAAAAGAGCGTCGAAAAATTGGCATGATTTTTCAGCACTTCAATCTTTTGGGCAGTAAAAATGTTTTCGACAATATTGCTCTGCCGTTGACGTTTACGGGCGCGAGCAAAAATAGGCTGAAAGAAATCATTCCACCATTGATCGATCTCGTCGATCTTTCGGGTCGTGAAAAGGCGTTTCCTCATCAGTTGAGCGGTGGGCAAAAACAGCGGGTAGCTATCGCTCGCGCTTTGGCTACTAACCCCATGGTTTTATTATCCGACGAAGCGACTTCGGCGCTGGATCAAAAAACCACCGAGAGCATCTTGGATCTTCTCATGGAAATTAATGAG